>JAQSDT010000531.1 GCA_029946075.1 bacterium
TGGCCAGTCGAGATCCGTGTGACGGTCGAGCAGCAAGGCGAAATCCTCAACCCATCCCAGGCATCGCCAGGCTTCCTTGGTGCCGTGGCCGGCCAGCAGCAGGGCGAGGTTCGCGCCCGACACCGTGGGAAGCGCGCGGTGGCCGATTGATACCTGGTCGAGGTCGGCCCAGACTTCGGCTGGCGTCAGGGGAAACGGCACATGGATGCCGCTGAAGGCCCAATGCAGGTCGATCACGGCATCGATGCCGGGATGAACGAAGGCGCACTGCCGCAGATAGCCCAGAAACGTGCGCCGGAAGGCGCGGTCGCCGCCGTCGCCGCGATAGCCGAGCGCACCCAGCAGCCGCTCGGCGTCGCCGATCTGCTCCTCGGGCACGAGGATATCGATGTCGGTGTATTCCCGCCGGGACATGTCGCCATAGAGCGCGACCGCGAGGGCCGGCCCCTTGAAGGTGGCGAACTGCAATCCCTTCTCCGCGAACGCCGCGGCCACGCGACAGAGTTCCACGGACAGCGACAATGCGCGTGAGCAATGGAACCGGTGATAGGTCACGAGCGCGGCACGCGCCGCCGCGGGAACGGTTTCCCACGACAGGCGAGCCAAACTTCCGATGAGCTGCGGACGCACCGCGTGCGCGCCGGCCAGCTGGATCAGTTCGGGAAAATCGAGGCCTGCCCGCAGCAGTTGCAGCGCCCGCCCGAGATCGGGCCTTGGTCGCGCAACGAGACACAGCAACTCGAATTCGACACTGACTTCCGGAAGTTTGTCCGAATTCGACATTCCGATTGAAAAACGCGCCCTCAGCGCCCCGAGACCACAGCTAGCCTCTGTCGCGCGCTCTTAAGCGCGGGTTTGTTTTTTGGTGCCGATGCCGCCGTCATTGAACCCATTTCTGCCAACCGCCATCGTCTGATCGCGAAGGGTGCCCCAACGCACGAGGCACGGCGCCACATACATCTTCTTTGCAGACGATGGTTCGATTGAGGGCACTTCGCCACTAGCGGGCTGGTCAACCATATTTGAGTGCCTCCCGCACTTCCAAAAGTAGAGTTCCGCCTACCAAGTTATTGCGACCTCGCGCTTGGCGCTTGGAAGCGTCAGATGCGCGTATTCTTCTTGCCTTTTGTACTCCCGCCATCCTGCACACCGCCGGTCCCTACTGCCAGCGTCAGGTCGCGAAGCGTTCCCCAGCGCACAAGAACGGGCACTGCATAGGCCCTTCTCGCCGGCGAGGGCTCATTTAGAGAGTTTTTGTCGGAAGGGTGAGCATCCATTGGCTGACATCATCTTTGCATTAAAGGGAAACCTTAGCACGGTCGGCCACGACGTCATAAGCCGGGCACATAAATAATTGCATACAAAATGCGATTTTTCCAAGGCGGATATTGGCCGTCAATTGACTAAGGGGTCCACTACCTCGATGAGGCCGGCCTCCTGAAGGCTCGCAAGAAACTTGATGACGTCATCCCGACAGGCCTCCGGCGTCACGTCGAATTCCCGCACGACACCGTTACAAATATCGGCAATCGACCGAGGCCCTTCGAGTCCGCTCCAGATCTGCGCCCCAACTCCCTGAAGTCCGAAGTAAAGCGCACTGTCGAGATGAAGCAATGCCACCTCGTCATTGAGGTTGCAGGCGACCTGTTGCGTCGATCTCTTCACGACGGTCGAAGGTTCGAGCATCTGCGATACCCCCAAGTCAGCTTCCCAAGCAGGCCGGCGACTCCCGGCTGGGAGTTTTCTACTGCCGTCGCCTCCCAAGAGCAATCGCGGCGGCAGTGGTCAACTCATGCACGCGCCTCCAACCAGTGATCAAGCGCGTGAACCGCGACGATCTGCTGGAGGTCGCGCTCAGAGTGAATGCCGTTCGGCAAAGCGTCGATATCGACATATCCTTTCAGCTGGGCATTTCGCGACAAGTCCGGCAGGCCCTGGGCGCGAATCAGAAGCGTGAGGGGGAACCCGGCCAACGGAGACTTCCGACGCGAAAGCACCGGATCCGGAAGCCGGCTTTGCATGGCTTCGCGCAGCAGCAGTTTCTCCCACCCCCAGGGAATGGGCGGTAACGACAGCATGAATTTCAAGACGCGCAGGTCGAGAAAGGGATGGCGCCAGACGAGGGGCGCCAGGGTTTCCTCGAAATCGAAGTCGCCGAACACGGATGCCCAGATCGGGTCGTTGAACGAGGCGATGGCCCGCGGATGCCAAGGATGGGGTGGCGTGCGAGGCGGCGCGCTGACCGCGCCGACTCCGCGCAGGCGTTCCTTCAGATCGAGGCGATCCACCAACGCCCGGTCCAGCCACGGCGGCACCGTAAAGGCGTCGTCCACCGTAGGACGCCGACCTCTATAGCGCCGCAGCGTCTGCATCCAGCCGGCGAGTCCCTTGGCTCTGACATAGAGCAACGCCGCTTCTCCAAGCCGCCGCCAGTCCCGCCGGCCGACCAGCCATCCGAGATAGGCGTCGCGCTCGGACACCAAGGCATTATCCGGGCCTTCGCCATGGAACCAGACCTCTGCCGCCGTGGCCTGCTCACGGGCGACCGCACGGTGGGGATACGCGGCGACGATGGAAGCCTGCGGCTCGATCGTCGCAATCGACCGCGATCGCCACTGCGGATCGTAGGTAAGATCGTCCATGGCACACAGCTTGAGCTCGATCCCAAGCTGCCCGGCCGCAAGCGCACTGAAATGCTTCTCGTCATCTGGAATCAGCTTCTCGTAGTGAAGGCAATGGGCGACGACACGCGCGGGATCGCCCGTTGCGCGCACGGCACAGGCCGCCAGCGTCGTGGAATCGAGGCCGCCGCTCATAGAGATGCCGACCCTGCCGGCTGGCAGTCGATCGGCCATCGACTGCGACATCAGGTCGAGGAAGCGCTCGGCGTAGAGCCGGCGATCGGGATAATAAAGCGGCTCGTGGACGTCCAATCGCCAGTATCGACGCAGTGTCGCGCGGCCATCGACAATCGAGAGGATATGGGCCGGTGCCAGCCGCCGGATGTGCCGGCAGGCCGTTCGCTCGACCTCAAGGCTGTGGCCGACGCTGAGAAAGTCGGCGATCCAGGTGTCGTCGAGATCGCGGGCGACCGGCGCTTGTGCCGCGATCCAA
>JAQSDT010000532.1 GCA_029946075.1 bacterium
AACTGCTCGCATTCGGGCGGCAGGCGGATCGGATCGAAACGGAGAGCTGCGGTCATTGTGGGTCTCGACTTCTATGCAGACTAATCGGAATGGAGCTCAGCGCGAGGCCACCAGCGGCCACAATTCATCGGCGCCCCTGTTGGCAACGAGCTTGCCGAGCTCGACGGCCCAGTAGCTTTCGGAGCCGAAATCGTCGCGCCAGGCCAGCGCCCGCAGCGAGTAGCGGTGCAGGATGTGCTCGTTGGTGAAGCCGATCGCGCCATGCACCTGATGGGCGATGCCGCCGCCTTTTTCAGCAGCCTCCGAGCAGCGGATCTTTGCGGCGGCGGCTTCGAGGAACAATTCGTCGCCGAACGAAGTGGCGTTCGCATAGGCATCGGCGGCCGACGTCGCTGCGGCCAGGGCCGCCGCCGATTCGCCGGCGAGCCGGGCCAGATTGTGCTGCACCGCCTGGAACTTCGAAATCTTCTTCTCGAATGCGACACGCTCGTTGGAATAGCGCACCGAGATTTCCAGCATCGCTTCCAGCGCGCCGGCAATCTGCAGGGAGCGCGCAACACCGCCCATCAGCATCAGCTGCGCCTGGTCAAAGCCTTTCGGCGCCGGCTTGATCGTCACCGGCTGAACCTTGTCCAGGGTCACGGTATCCGAATTGTCGCCGCCGAGGCCGATGCCGGCTTCGATCCGGCATTTGACGGCGTCCACGAGTGCGATCGAAAGGCCTTTGCCATCGCTCGCGAGTACGGCGATATGCTTGGCCGCCTTGGCGAACGGCACGCCGCGCGCCCTGCCCGAAAGGCTGCCGTCGGCATTGAGGGTGATCTTGTCCTTCGGGCTTGCAGGCACGATCGTCATCTCGCCTTCGGGCGAGGAGATTTTCGCCTGCGCCAGCAGCCATCCGGCCAGCATGGTTTCGGCCAGCGGCACGGCGACGGCAAAGCGCCCGGCGGCGCCGAGCACGGAAAAACCTTCGGCCAGCGACGCGCCCGAGCCGCCGCATTCTTCCGGCACCCAGGACAGCGGCAGGCCGGCTTCGGTCAGCGCCTGCCACAGCGGCGCTTTCCATTCGCCCTTCTTGTCGCGATTGATGGTTTGGGCGTCGGCGAGATCGGCGAAGATTTTCTCCGCGGTCTCGGCAACGATGTTCTCACTCTCCGCCACAGCGTTCCCCGATATTGATTGGCACCGTCCCGGCCTTGATGCCGAGCCCCTGATGCGGTCTTTTCTTGCGCTTTATGATGGGCAAAAGCCATAGCCCTGACAAGCGCTGTCCGCAGGGCCGCTTGCGGTGGCGGCATGAGAGCGGGCCCGGTACAGAATGCAAAATGCCAATTCCGCATAGCGGATTTTTGCAGCGGTTCGCGAGGGGCGGGACGCGTCAGCCTTGCTCTGGTGAACACGGCCGGGCTGAGCCAGTGTGGTCGGCGGCATGGGAGGCCGGATCGATGCGGATGCATATGTTGTCGGGCGGGCGTCTGAGAATGAGCAAGCGCACGTATTATCCGGATGCGGAACGCGGCGAGACGTTCGAGCTTCCGGTGTCGTGCGTGCTGCTTCGGCATGCGCAAGGCAACGTCCTGTTCGACACCGGATGCCATCCGGATGTGGCGGTCGATCCGGAAGGTCGGCTCGGCATGCTGGCAAAATACATGACGCCGATCATGCCTGCGGATGATCACGTGTTGACGAGCCTGAGGGCGGTCGGTCTTGGCCCTGAGGATATCGACGTCGTGGTCTGTTCCCACCTGCATACGGATCATTGCGGCTGCAATGCCTTCTTCAGGAAGGCGACGATCTTCGTTCACGCCCTGGAGATGGAGGCGGCGAATGCGTCCAATTCCCTCGACCGCGGCTATATCAGGGAAGACTGGGATCATCCGGGCCCGCTGCAGATTTTCGATTCCCAGACCGATCTGTTCGGCGACGGAAAAATCACGCTGCTGCCGCTGCCGGGGCATTCGAAGGGAATGACCGGCGCATTGGTCAAGCTGGACCAGAGCGGCGAATTCCTGCTCGCTGCCGACGCGCTGAGCGTGCGCGCGAATCTCGACCGGCGAACGGTGCCGAGAAATACCCTCGACACCGACCTGTTCCTGAAATCGCTCGACGAGCTTGCGAAGCTGGAAGCGTCAGGCGCGAAGGTGATTTGCGGCCACGATGCCGGGCAATGGGACGGCCTGCAGAAGGGGCCGGACGCCTATTGGTGATGCCTGTTTGCAGCGGCGTTGCCGCGGGATATGGTGCCCTTGAGCCCGGCAACGGGCGGCTCGAAACCCTGCCAAAAGCAACAAGAGGAAATGCGGATGTCGAAGGATGGTTTGTGCGCGATTGTAACCGGCTCGGCCTCCGGCCTCGGAGCTGCGACCGCACTGATGCTGGCCAAGGATGGCGCGCGCATCGTCGTCAACTATTCCAACAGCAAGGCTGAAGCCGAAGCGACCGCCGAGCTCTGCCGCAAGGCCGGCGCCGAAGTCGTGGTGGTGCAGGGCGACGTTTCGCGCGACGAGGATTGCAGGAAGATTGCCGCTGCGGCAGCGCCCTGGGGCAAGCTCGACGTGCTCATCAACAATGCCGGCACCACCAAGCACGTGCCGCACGACAATCTCGACGGGCTGACCGCGGAAGATTTCCAGCGCATCTATGCCGTCAACACCATCGGCCCGTTCCAGATGCTGCGTGCCGCGCGCGCGCAACTCGAGGCTGGCGCGAAGGCATCGGGCCGTCCGTCGGCGGTGGTAAACATCTCGTCGGTCGCGGGCATTTCCGGCGGCGGCTCGTCGATCGCCTATGCCGCAAGCAAGGGCGCGCTCAACACCATGACGCAGTCGCTGGCGCGCGCGCTGGCGCCGCTGATCCGCGTCAACACGGTGTGCCCCGGCTATATCGACACGCCCTGGTTCACCAAGGGCCGCGGCGAAGCCGGCGCCAAGGCGGTGCGCGATGCCGTGGTGGCAAAAGTTCCGCTGAAGGTCGCCTCAACCGCCGAGGATATTGCGCAGCTGGTGCACTTCCTGGCCTCGCCGGCGTCGAGCAACATGACCGGCGAATTCGTCCGCATGGATGCGGGAATGCATTTGATTTTGTGAATGGGCTCCGTCATTCCGGGATGGT
>JAQSDT010000533.1 GCA_029946075.1 bacterium
CGCCGAGCGCCTGGATCTTCAGGAACGTATCCAGCGCGCCCTTCTCGTCGTGCAACAGGATATCTTCGGTGACTTCGAGCTCGAGGCTGGTCGGGCTGAGGCCGGTGCGGGCCAGGGCCTGCGCGACCGAGGTCGCCAGATCTCCTGACAGGAACTGCGACGGCGACAGGTTGACGCCGATGCGCAGCTTCTGCCCGGCGCGCTCCCACTCGGCCGCCTTGGTGCAGGCGGTCTGCAGCACCCATTCGGCGATCACTTCCGAAATCGGCGAAGTGTTGACGACGGGCATGAATTCGCCCGGCGAGACCAGCCCTCGCACCGGATGACGCCAGCGGATCAGGGCTTCGGCGCCAATCAGGCGGCCGTCGGCCAGATGCAGTTGCGGCTGATAGAACAGTTCGAACTCGTTGCGTTCCGCCGCCAGCGCCAGTTCGGCTTCCAGCGTCAGGCGGGTCTCCAGCTCGCGGCGGATCGAATCCTCGAACAGTGCATGGCTGCCGCGCTTCGTCGCCTTGGCGCGGCTCAGCGCCAGATGCGCGTTGCTCAGCAGCTCGTCGGCGCTGCGGCCGCCGACGGGGGAGATCGCCGCGCCGATCGTGACGCTGACGCGGTGATGCCGGTTGCCGGCAAGCAGCGGCGCGTCGAAGCCGGTGCAAACCTGTTCGGCGAACCGGCTGACGTCTCCGCCGATGGCGGTCATCGGAACGGCGATGGCGAACTCGTCGCCGCTCAATCGTGCCACCATGCCGGTGACAGGAATTACCGCCGACAGCCGCTGCGAAATCGCGCAAAGCACCAGGTCGCCGCTGGCGTGACCGAGCATGTCGTTGATCTGCTGGAAGCCGTCGAGGCCGATCACCAGCAGCGCCACCTCGCGATGGTCGGTCTCGGCGCGCAAGATCATCGCGGCAAGTCCGGTATGAAGCGTGTTGCGGTTGATGAGACCGGTCAGCGTGTCGTGTTCCGCCAGATAGCGAATGCGCTCGGCCTCGCGCTTGCGCACGGAGATGTCGCGCAGGATCGCGCCGAACTGGAATCCGTCGGTGCCCTGCCAGCCGGAGAAGCTGGCTTCGACCGGGAATACTTCGCCATTGCGGCGCCGTCCGTCGAACTCGATCACGGTGCCGGCGGCAAGATCCGCGGCGCCCCTGATCGAAAATGCCGGCCTGTCCAGATGACCTGCGCAAATGTCGTCGAACGGCCGGCCGATCATCTCCTCCGGCTGATAGCCGAAGATCGCGGTCGCGCCGGGATTCCAGACCGTCACCAGGTAGTTCGAATCCGTGCAGATCAAGCCGTCGCCGAGCGACATCGCCACGCGCTGGAAGCGGCTTTCGGCGACCCGGCCGAGCAGATCGCGAATGTCGATTTCGTCGAGCGCGATGGCGGCGATGTAGACGATGATCGCCACGTGGAACAGCGAGGTATCGAGAATAAGCGGGAACGCCGTCTGCAGCAGGAAGCCGGCGGCTTCGATGCCGACGGCGGTCACCGCGAGCAGGGCGACGCGCTTGCCGGCGGACAGGCGGCGCCATGAAAACAGCATCATCATCGCGAGCAGAACCAGACCAGCCAGCGTAACGACGCTCGAGGTCCATTGCAGCCCGCGGTTTTGCAGCAGCGATTCGGCCGCCAGCGCTTGCAGCACGGGGCCGGAGATGATGACGCCGTTCGGAACGCTGAAGCGGTCGCCGAGCTCGAGCGCGGTACCGCCGACGATGATCTTCTTTCCGGCAAGCTTCTTCAGCGTCGCCTCGTCGCCGCGCATGACGTCGACAAAGGAAATTTTCGGGATGCCCATCGACCTGATGCTGAAATCGATCAGGAACGGCGAGCGGTTTTCGGCGTGTTGTCCGGCAAGAACGGACGCCATCGAGGGCACGAATTTGCCGTCCAGCTTCTCGCCGAACGGGTAACGGCGGACGAGGCCGTCGGGACCGACCTCGACATTGACCAGCGCCGGCCACGAATGTTCAGCGAACTTGGGCAACGGACGGTTGACGTGAAGCGTCGTCCGGTCGGTGCGGGGTTGCTGGAAGGACGGCAGTACGATCGAGCCGCCGGCAGCTTCGAGCGCCTCTGCAAAGGTGCGATCGGAGGAAGCGTCCGAAGGTGTCGAGAAGTCGACGTCCAGTGCAATGTCCTGGACGTCCGCCTTCTGAAGCTGGCGGATCAGTTCGGCATAAAGCAGACGTGGCCACGGCCATACGCCGATCTTCTCGATCGATGGCGCGTCGATCGCGACGACGACGATATCGCCGGTCGCCTGGCGCGACTGCCAGGAAAAGCGCAGATCGGCCAGCACATGGCGGAGTGCACCATGCCAGCCGCCCGACAAGATGACCGCCAGGGCAATCATCACGAAAAGATGCGGGCGATATTGTTTCACGTGGTCACCATTCTGGTGGGCTTGAGTGTGTGGTCGTCAGGCTCGTCGATTGGCGGTCCCAGTCTCGGTGAACGCTGCTACTTCTTGTTATGGCCGTAGGCGTTGCCATTGCCGTTGTTGCCGTGGCCATTGCCATGACCATTGCCCCAACCGTTTCCGTTACCGTTGTTACCGTTGTTGCCGTTTCCGTTATTTCCGTTATTCGCGTTGTTGCCGTTGTAATTCCCGTTGTTGCCGCCTCCGCCGCCGGATGCGATGACGGCTGCTACCGTGTTACTTGCTGCGGCCGCGGTGCTCGTACCGGCTGCGGCGCTGGCGTTGCCGGCCGAGACGCTGGCGATGTTGCTTTGGCCGCTGTCAGCAGAGCTCCCGAAGCCTGACCCGTTCGAGTTTGTCTCCCTGCCGGCGCCGCGCGATCCGTTGGCCGGTCCCGACTTGTCGCGGGCGAGGCCGTGGGTGGCGCGGTGGACGTTCAATTTGACTTCGCCGATCGCCGCCGAGATGCGGGTGACGCCGTGCTTTGCGGGCTGCACACCTGCTTGACGCAGCGGCTGGACGCTCTGCCCGTTGGAGGCGCTGCGGGGCGCCGACAGGCCCGCGCGCGGGACCGGCACGCGTTCGATGGACGGCGCGCGCGGTTTGCCCTGTTCGATCGGGCTCAAGGCGCCCGATCCGCCGAGCGAGAGGCCGGTCTTGCCATGGGCGAAGGCTGTCGCATGC
>JAQSDT010000534.1 GCA_029946075.1 bacterium
CAGGGCCTGCTGTTGAAACTGGCCGAACTGGTCGAGCAGAATTTCGAGGAGCTGTCGCAGCTCGATACGCTCGACATGGGCGCCCCGATCAGCCGCACCCGCGGCAACAAGCTCCGCTCGCTCGGCATGCTGCGCTATTACGCCGGCCAGGCCACCGCGATCCATGGCGAGACTATCGAGAACTCGCTGCCCGGCGAGATATTCTCCTACACGCTGAAGGAGCCGATCGGCGTTGTCGGCGCCATCATCCCGTGGAACGGGCCGCTGACCGCGACGATCTGGAAGATCGGCCCCGCGATCGCGACCGGCTGCACCGTGGTGCTGAAACCCGCTGAGGAATCGCCGCTGACGTCGCTGCGAATGGCCGAGCTCTGCATGGAAGCCGGCATTCCTGCAGGCGTCGTCAACGTCGTGCCCGGTTTCGGCGAGACCGCGGGCGCCGCGCTGGCGTCGCATCCCGATGTCGACAAGGTCGCCTTCACCGGCTCGCACGTCACCGGTCAGTCGATCATCCGCGCCTCCGCCGGCAATTTGAAGCGGGTGTCGCTCGAACTCGGCGGCAAGTCGCCGGACATCGTGTTCGCCGATGCCGATCTCGACGCGGCGGTGCCGGGGGCTGCAATGGCGGTGTTCGCCAATTCCGGCCAGATCTGCAGCGCCGGCACGCGGCTGTTCGTCGAGCATAAGGTCTATGACGAATTCGTCGGCCGTGTCGCGGAATTTGGAAAAAAGCTGCAGGTCGGCAACGGTCTCGATCCGAACACGCAGATCGGACCGCTGGTGTCGAAGGACCAGCTCGATCGCGTCTCCGGCTATCTCGACATCGGCCAGAAGGAGGGCGCGAAGGCGCTGACCGGCGGCGGCCGTGTCACGGACGGCGCGCTCTCGAAGGGCTATTTCGTGCAGCCGACCGTATTCGCCAATGTGCAGGACAACATGCGGATCGCGCAGGAGGAGATTTTCGGACCCGTCATCTCGGCGATCTCCTTCAAGGACAGCGATGAACTGATCAAGCGTGCCAATGCCACCACCTTCGGCCTCGGCTCCGGCGTCTGGACCACCAATGTCAGCAAGGCGCACCAGGTCGCAAAGGCGCTGCGCGCCGGCTCGGTCTGGGTCAATTGTTATCAGGCGATGGACCCGGCGGTGCCGTTCGGCGGCTACAAGATGAGCGGCTACGGCCGCGAATCCGGCAAGCAGCACGTCGAGGAGTACCTCAACGTCAAGGCAGTCTGGATCAAGACGGGCTAAAGCGTTTTCGAGCGAACGGATACCGGTTCGCGTGAAGAAAACGCGTCAAACGAGAATCCAATTTCCGGATGACGGAATGGCGGCGGCTTCGGCCGCCGCTGTCATTTGCGCGCTTAGCGGTCCGCGCTCTTCTTCGGCTTCGATCGCCCGATATCCTTGCGCAGGGCTTCGAGTTCCTTGCGGGCGGCGATCGCGACGCTGCGTTCGATCTTGCGATAGCGCGCGATCAGCGTGGTGCCGAACGGGGTCAGCACCGCGCCGCCGCCGTTCTTGCCGCCGGTCTGCCGTTCCACGGCCGGCTGGCGGCAGATGCGGTTGATCTCGTCGACGAGGTCCCAGGCGCGCTTGTAGGACATTTCCATCGCCCGGCCCGCTGCCGAGATCGATCCGCACGTGCGGATGTTCTCCAGCAGCAGAATTTTTCCCGGCCCGATGCGCTCGTCGGCATCGAGGTCGATGCGGACGCTCAGGGAGGGGAGCGATCGGTCGGCTGATTTGGGCATGGAAGGCCTGCTTGGCTCGGTCATTGGCGACGGATTGCCATTGGGGCCTTTTACGAACAATCTGAAGCGATCACATATCCGTATCAACACGGGGTTTGGAACCGGAAATGAATTATCCTTCGCTGTTTTCGCCGCTCAAGGTCGGGCCGTATCAACTCAGGCATCGCGTGGCGCTGGCGCCGCTGACGCGAATGCGGGCGGCGAAGCCTTCGCTGGCGCCGCGGCCGCTCAACGCGGAATACTACGCGCAGCGCGCGACTCCGGGCGGATTGCTGATCGCGGAAGCCTCGCCGGTCATGGCGACGGGCTTCGGCAGCCCCGGCGTGCCCGGCATCTACACCGAGGAGCAAATCAAGGGCTGGCGCGAGGTGGTCGACGCCGTTCACGCCAAAGGCGGCATCATCTTCCTGCAGCTCTGGCACGTCGGCCGCGTCTCGCATTCCTCGTTCCAGCCCGGCGGCGTGTTGCCGGGCGCGCCGTCGGCGGTGCCGATCGCAGACCTGAAGACCGGAACCGCCGACGGCAAGGCCGTTCCCTACGAGACGCCGCGCGCGTTGGAGACATCGGAAATTCCAGGCGTGGTCGACGCCTATCGCCAGGCCGCGAAAAACGCGCTCGCTGCCGGCTTCGACGGTGTCGAGATCCACGGTGCCAATGGTTACCTGATCGAGCAGTTCCTGCAGTCGCACACCAATCTGCGCACCGATCAATATGGTGGTTCGATCGAAAACCGCGTCCGCTTCCTGATGGAAGTGACCAGGGCCGTGGTCGATGTCTGGGGCGCCGACCGCGTCGGCGTGCGGCTCTCGCCCCATGGCGTCGCCAATGGCAGCGGCGAGCCCGATCCGATGCCGCTCTATACTCACGCGATCGAACAGCTCAATCCGCTCGGGCTCGCCTACCTGCATTTCATCGAGCCGCGCTCCTCGGGTGCAGGCCGTGCCGAGGTCAATCACCAGAACGTGCCCTCGGCGATGGTGCTGTTCCGCCCGATCTGGAAGGGCGTGCTGATCACCGCCGGCGGTTTCACCGGCGACACGGCGGAAGCTGCGATCCGCGATGGCCATGCCGATGCGATTGCGTTCGGCCGCATCTTCATTTCCAACCCCGATCTGCCGCGCCGCTTGCAGTACGGCTTCCCGCTGACGCCGTATAACCGTGCGACGTTCTATGGTGGCGATGTCGCGGGATACACGGATTATCCGGAACATAACGAGATGGCGCAGGCGTAACTCCAGCCGTCATTGCGAGCGGAGCGAAGCAATCCATCGTGCCTCACGTGCAGAATGGATTGCTTCGTCGCTTCGCTCCCTTGCGCAAACGCTTCGCGTTTGTCGCAGGCAATGACGA
>JAQSDT010000535.1 GCA_029946075.1 bacterium
CGGCGTCTGGGCGCCCGGACACGGCAGGATCCGGCTCGACGGCGCGGCGCTCGATCAATGGTCGTCCGACGTGATCGGCCGGCACATCGGCTATCTGCCGCAGGACGTCGAATTGTTCGGCGGCACGATCGCGCAGAACATCAGCCGCTTCGAGCCGGATGCCAAGTCGGATGCGATCATCAATGCCGCCAAGGAAGCCGGCGTGCACGACATGATCATCAAGATGCGCGAAGGCTACGATACCCAGATCGGCGAGCAGGGCGCGGCATTGTCGGCCGGCCAGGCGCAGCGCGTCGGGCTGGCGCGGGCACTTTACGGCAATCCGTTCCTGATCGTGCTCGACGAGCCGAACTCCACTCTCGACACCGAGGGCGACGAGGCGCTGAGCCGCGCGGTCCGCAGTGCGCGCGCCCGCGGCGCCATCGTCATCGTGGTCGCGCACCGCCCGATCGGCATCGAGGCGGTCGATCACCTCTTGGTGCTCAAGGACGGGCGCATGCAGGCGTTCGGTCCGAAGGAAGCCGTGCTGGCGCAGGTGCTGCAGCGTCCGGTGGCGCCGCCGGCGCCGATCAAGATCGTCTCCGACGCGGGAGCCGCCAAATCATGACCGAGGAACTGAAGGGCGCGCGCCGCTCGATCCGCGCACATCTGATCGTCGGCCTGACGGTCATGCTGGTGCTGGCCGGCGGCTTCGGCGGCTGGGCATCGACGGTGGAGATTTCCGGCGCGCTGATCGCGCCGGGCCAGGTCGTGGTCGATACCAACGTCAAGAAGGTCCAGCATCCGACCGGAGGCGTCGTCGGCGAGGTGCGCGTGCGCGACGGCGACACCGTCAAGGCCGGCGACATCGTCGTGCGGCTCGACGAGACCGTGGTCCGGGCGAGCCTTGCCATCGTCGTCAAGACGCTCAACGGCCTCTATGCGCGGGCGGCGCGGCTCGAAGCCGAACAGCGCGGCCTCGACCAGATCAAGTTTCCGCCCCAACTGATGGAACGCGCCGACGACCCTGATGTGCGCGACGTGATGGCGAGCGAAACCAAATTGTTCGAAGTGCGCGTATTCGGACGTGCCGGCCAGAAATCGCAGTTGCGCGAGCGGGTGGCGCAGCTCAACGAGGAGATTTCCGGCCTCACTGCGCAGGAACAGGCCAAGGAAAAGGAAGTCGTCCTGGTCGAGAAGGAAGCGGTCGGCGTGCGTCAGCTTTACGAGCAGCGTCTGATCCAGATCTCGCGCCTCACCACGCTGGAGCGCGATCTCGCCCGTCTTTCCGGCGAACGCGCGCAGTACATCGCCTCGCGCGCGCAGGCCAAGGGCAAGATCACCGAGACCGAACTGCAGATCATCCAGATCGACAAGGACGTGGTCAGCGAGGTCTCCAAGGATCTGCGCGAGGCCAACGACAAGATCGGTGAATTCGTCGAGCGCAAGGTGACGGCCGAAGATCAGCTTCGCCGCATCGACATTCGCGCGCCGCAGGACGGCGTGGTGCTGCAGTCGACGGTCCATACCGTCGGCGGCGTCATCACCGCGGGCGATGCCATCATGATGGTGGTGCCGAAGGCCGACGATCTCTCGGTCGAGGCCAAGGTCAATCCGCAGGACATCGACAAGCTGCAGATCGGCCAGAAGACGGTGCTGCGGCTATCGGCCTTCAACCAGCGCACCACGCCGGAGCTGAACGGCGTCGTGACCCGCGTCTCCGCCGACGTCACCACCGAACAGCGCACCGGGCAGACCTACTACACGATCCGCGTCTCGATGCCGCCGGCCGAAGTCGCCCGTCTCGGCGAGAACGTCAAGATCATCCCCGGCATGCCGGTGGAAGCCTTCGTGCAGACCGGCGACCGCACGATGTTCTCCTATTTGATGAAGCCGTTCAGCGATCAGCTGAAGCGCTCGTTCCGGGAGAGATGAGTTCGCCTGCGTATCCCGGATGTAGCGAAGCGCAATCCGGGGACCATTGTATCCGGCAGGCACCGTCCCGGATTACGCTAACGCTCCATCCGGGCTGGGGCTCAGTTGGGTGGTTTTATTTTACCGTCAACGAGCCGAAAAACCTACTTTGCATGGGGTTGTTTTCGATATTTTTTGAACGGGCCGCTACCTTCGATCGTATTCGTCCGGCCCCATCGCATACGCCCATTGCTCGTGGCCGGGCGCATAGGTGCGGTTGGTCTCTGCCGGATTGCGGTTGATCAAGGGCCGCATGAACATCGGATGCGTCGCGCTGCGCACTTCGTGCTCAACGGTGAACAGCAGCTTGCCGCTGTCGAGATCGACGATGTCCTTGAAGCGATATTGAAACTGATTGTCTTCCTGCGAAACCAGACCGCGCTCCAGCAGCCGGTGGTAGGGTCCCGAAAAATCTGCGATGTAGATCTGCACGTGGTGGCCGTCGAACTCCGGCTGCGTCCGGTCGGTCTCGCGGAACTGCAGGTACTGATCCTTGCCCACCTTGACGCGCGCCACCGCGCCGTCGCCGTTCAGCAGTTCGGCCTGCATGCCCATGATCTTTGGATAGAAGGCGGCAATGCCCCTGGCGGCGCCCGCCGGCACGTCGAACTCGACATGGGGAATGCCGAGTGTGATGCGGCCGAAGCGTGCGGCGTCCGGCTCGTAGCAGCGCAAGCGATTGCCCCACGGGCAGATCGCCTCGACGTAGTCGTTGTGTTCGCTGTAGGCGAATTTGGTGCCTTGCAGCTTCTTCGCCACCGACGCCAGCCGTTCCAGCAGCGCTTCGCGGCCGGAGATAATGAGCGCGGTATGGCCGCGCAGCACCTGCGCCGAGCCGTTCGGCAGATGAAACTGGCTCCTGCCGACATTCACCCACATGTTGGTGTCCGACACCATCAGATAGGGATCGCGCGTCAGCCCGAGGCCGGCGACATAGAACAGCGTCGCCAGGCGCTGGTCGGGGATCGTGACGTTGACGTGCTCGAAGTGGATGGAGTTGCCGAGGTCTTCAGCGGCGCGATCGAATGTCTGTTGCATGGGTGTGTTCCGGTGTGTGCGGAAAGCATCATAACCCGTAGCCCGGATTTCGCTGCGCTCCATCCGGGCTTCTGTAACGGGCCTTGGTTAGTCAATCCCTTTTTGCATTG
>JAQSDT010000536.1 GCA_029946075.1 bacterium
GAAACTGCCGCTGCCCGATGCGCCCTGGCACACCCATCGCGACCGCATCGCCGATGTGGCGTCGGTGCTGGCGATCGTTTGCGGCACCTGCGGCAAGATCGCGCGCGACGTTTCGCTGATGATGCAGACCGACGTCGGCGAGGCCTTTGAGCCGGCGGGCGAAGGCCGCGGCGGCTCCTCCACCATGCCGCACAAGCGCAATCCGGTGGCAGCCGCCAGTGCACTCGCGGCGGCAACGATGGCACCCAACCTTGCGGCGACGATTTTTGCAGCTCAAGTGCAGGACCACGAGCGCAGCGCCGGTCCATGGCACGCGGAGTGGCCGACCTTGCCGACGCTGCTGCTGGTTACGTCAGGCGCGCTGGCGGCGATCGTCGACATCGCCGAAGGACTGGATGTCGACGCCGCGCGGATGCGCGCCAATCTCGATCTCACCGACGGGCTGATCATGGCCGAGGCCGTGACGATGGCGCTGGCCGAAAAGCTCGGCAAGAGCGACGCGCATCACCTGATCGAGGCCGCCAGCAAGAAGGCGGTTGCAGAGAAGAAACATCTGCGCGACGTGCTGACGGCGGATCCGAAGATCGTCGCTCAGCTCGGCGCCGACGCAATCGCAAAACTTTTCGAGCCGATGGCCTATCAGGGCGCTTCGCAAGCCCTGATCGACCGCCTGCTCGCTTCACTTGACGAAAAATAGCAACTATAAACCGCGTCATTGCGAGGAGCGAAGCGACGAAGCAATCCACACTTTCTTTCTGTAGCAAGATGGATTGCTTCGCTCCGCTCGCAATGACGAATATTGATCACTGATAGACGGAATTTCCCATGCCGATGATCGACGCCGACGGGTGCCTGCTCAACGTATCCGTCGAAGGCCGCGACGGCGGACCGACGCTGATGCTGTCGAATTCGCTGGGCTCCACCATGCAGATGTGGGAGCCGCAGATGAAGGCGCTGACGCAGGTGTTCCGCGTCATCCGCTACGACCGCCGCGGTCACGGCAAATCGAACGTGCCGCCCGGCCCCTATTCGATGGAGCGCTTCGGCCGCGACGTGCTGGCGATCCTCGACGACCTCAATATTGCGAAGACGCATTGGTGCGGGCTGTCGATGGGCGGCATGGTCGGGCAATGGCTGGGCGCCAACGCGCCCGAGCGGTTCGGCAAGCTGATCCTCGCCAACACCGCGTGCCACTATCCGGACCCGACCAATTGGCTGAACCGCATCAAGGCGGTGAAGGAAGGCGGCATCGCCGCTGTCGCCGATACCGTCATCGCCGGTTGGCTGACGGCGGATTTTCGCGAGCGCGAGCCGCAGGTCACCGCCAACATGAAGGCGATGATGCTGGCAACCCCGGTGCAGGGCTATCTCGCCTGCTGCGAGGCGCTGTCGACGCTCGACCAGCGCGACTTGCTGCCGAAGATTACCAGCCCGACGCTGGTCATCGCCGGGCGCCACGACATGGCGACGCCGATCGCGGCCGGAGAATTCATCCGCAGCCGGATTCCCGGCGCCAGCATGACGATCCTCGATGCCGCGCATATTTCCAATGTCGAGCAGCCGCACGCCTTTACGGACGCGGTGGTGGGATTTCTGACGCAACGGTAACTCTAGCAGCCGTCATTGCGAGGAGCGCAGCGACGAAGCAATCCATATCTCGGCAAGCGGAGAGATGGATTGCTTCGCTTCGCTCGCAATGACCGAAGGAGAGACACCATGGACGACAACCAGCGCCGCGACGACGGCATGACCCAGCGCCGAAAGGTGCTCGGCGACGAATGGGTCGACAAGTCACTGAAGAACCGCAATGCCTTCAACACCGATTTCCAGGACCTGATCACCCGTTACGCCTGGGGCGACATCTGGACCCGGCCGCATTACGACCACCGCACCCGCCGCGTGCTCGTGATCGGCACCATGATCGCCCTCGCGCAGTGGGACGAATTCCGCCTCCACGTCCGCGCCGCGCTGGCCGAAGGCGGGTTCACGCCCGACGACGTCAAGGAGATCATCCTGCAGCAGGCGATCTATTGCGGCGTACCGGCCGCGAACCATGCCATGAAGGAAGCCGGCGGGATCATTGCGGAGATGGGGCTGCTGAAGGGTTAGCTTGCCGCGCAAAGGCTCCGCGGCAAGCTCAATCTGATCCCGGACGATCAGATGGATCGCGCGCGCCATGGCGAACCGCATGAATGATGATCTCGGCGTCTGTTGCTTCATAGAAGACGAGATATGGATATGGTCGCGTCGCTATACGCCGAATCGTGGGGTCATCGGTCATCGCGCCAGCCAGCGGATATCGCAGAAGCAAGTCGGTCACAGCTTGAATCCGAGCATGGATCTTCAATGCTCCCTGTGGGGAACGATCGACGACATATGTCATAACCGATTCAAGGTCGGCAAGTGCAGGGAGCGTATAACGCAGCCTCATAGGCCGTGCTTGGCCCAGACGGCCCGCACCTGCTCGTCGGTCGCGAACTCATCCCGGCCAGCAGCGGCCTTTGAACGGGCAACAGCGTCACGCTCTTCGGGCGAAAGAATAACGAGCGCGGGATGGTCGGCACCTGCAAGCTGCATGATAGCGCGCGCGATGTCATCCTGATCGTCTGACGACAGGCGACGCACCGCCTCCACTGCTTCATCGAGGAGCTTTGTCATGGGGCACAATATACTGCCAGGACTGATTAAAGTCGAGGACAGCCCACTCTTTCGACCAAGCGCCTTGAGCGCCGAACAGCGCGCGTGTATCGGCATCCACTGGTCGTTCAGCCTGTCGGCCGCCGTGCTGCTGCTCTATCGGCACGCGACACGGCCCGCAGCCAGCTAGCGGTCCCGATCGGGAATCCGGCCCTGACGGCCCGGGGGAACACCGGTTTCGACTGTGGCAGCGGAACCGGCACCGGAAACTAGCTCTGTACAAGCCCTTTAGGTCGCAGCCGGCGCTGTTGCCGCCCCCGGTTCCCACTGTTAGAAAATGCCAAGACGCGTCGTGTTGGGCTGCCGGAGCTCTCGCCGCGTCGACCGCTCGAGATACGGCAGCGCATGGATTATTTCGCCCAGCAACTGATCAACGGCCTCGTGCTCGGCTCGATCTAC
>JAQSDT010000537.1 GCA_029946075.1 bacterium
GCAGTTTCACGGCATAGAGATTCATCGTGTCCATGTGATCGGCATTCATGTGCGCCACGATGTCCGGCTCGGCCTCAACCAGCGCATCGGCGCCTGCGAGGTCGGTGAGAAAATCGTGCGGCTGAAGATCGACGATGCGGCCTAAGCCCGCCACCAGATGCACGCCTGTCGGCAAAATCCTGAAAAACGAGAAATCCTTGAAGCCGACGAAATCTTCGGCGGCGGGATGCGCGGCGAGATAGCGGCGCTTCAACAGGTCGGCGTCGTCCCGCGCCTCCTCGGCGGTTCCGGCCAGCATGATGCGTGCGCCTTCCAGCGGATCGCCCGGCGCGCGCTCATCCAGCATCAGCGAGACGCGTGGATCGGCCAGGATATTCTTGGTGTGAACCGCAAGGCGCGAGATCAGCAGGACCGGCGAGCCGTCCGGCAAGGAGGCCACGTTGACCAGGGAGCAATAGGGATCGCCGCTGCCCGGCATCAGGGTCGCCAGCGCCCCCTGACGGGAGCGGCCCAGCAGCGAGCGTGTCAAGCGGGCCGGTTTGACGTAGGTGGAAGGGTCCATCTATCAGCCTGATTTCATTGGTTAACGGGCTTTTTTGCGGCAAAAAGGGGTTATAACCCGGAACATTCGCCTTATATAACCGTCTGGTTCCAGTGGTCGGCCGGGAAGCAGGAACCCGGTCACATTTCAGCCCAGCTTGCATTGCTCGTTGCATCCAGGCGGACGCCTTGTTTCACGGCTTCCGGTTTGTCCGGTCAGTACATCGCGCCACGTTCACAACAACTCGATTTGGAAAGCAGGTTCATGCCCACAATCGCCCTGGTCGATGACGACCGCAACATTCTCACGTCGGTCTCGATCGCGCTGGAAGCCGAAGGCTACCGGATCATGACCTATACGGATGGCGCGTCGGCCCTCGAGGGTTTCAAGACCAGCCCGCCGGACCTCGCCATTCTCGATATCAAGATGCCGCGCATGGATGGCATGGAAACGCTGCGCCGCCTGCGCCAGAAGTCCGACCTGCCGGTGATCTTCCTGACCTCGAAGGACGAGGAGATCGACGAACTGTTCGGCCTCAAGATGGGCGCCGACGATTTCATCCGCAAACCGTTTTCGCAGCGCCTATTGGTCGAGCGCGTGAAGGCCGTGTTGCGGCGTGCCGTCCCGAAGGACCCCGCCGCCACGCCGAAGGAACTGGACGCCAAGGCGCTGGAGCGCGGACTGCTGCGCATGGACCCGGAACGTCACACCTGCACCTGGAAGAACGAGCCGGTGACGCTCACCGTCACCGAATTTCTGATCCTGCAGGCGTTGGCCACCCGCCCCGGCGTGGTGAAAAGCCGCAATGCGCTGATGGACGCCGCCTATGACGATCAGGTCTATGTCGACGACCGCACCATCGACAGCCACATCAAGCGCCTGCGCAAGAAGTTCAAGGCCGCCGACGACGATTTCGAGATGATCGAAACCCTGTACGGCGTTGGCTATCGCTTCAAGGAAACCTGATCGTCAACGAATGTCATGGCCGGACTTGTTCCGGCCATCTCGACGTGTTGAGCACTGTGCTCCGTCAATCGGGATCACCGGGACAAGCCCGGTGATGACATCGGATGGATCAGCACTGAGTTCTGCCGAAAGTGCTATAAGGCGCCTGTCCGAAGCCAAATACGGTTCCACCATTGCTTGATCGAACGCAGCCTGATTCTGACGACGATGCCGACATCGGTGCGCCACCGTTCGCGCCGATGACCGACGCGCCGTCGGAGGGCGGCAAGCGCTGGAGCTGGCGCAGCCCGCTCGACCTGACCAAGCGCGCCGGCCGTTATTTCGCGGCACTGACGTTTTCGAGCCTGACGCGACGCATTGTCGTTCTCAACCTGATCGGCCTGTTCGCGATGCTCGCGGGCATTCTGTATCTGTCGCAGTTCCGCGCCGGACTGATCGATGCGCGCGCGCAGAGCTTGCTGGTGCAGGCCGAAATCATCTCCGGCGCCATCGCGGCCTCGGCCACGGTCGAGACCAACGCCATCACCGTCGATCCGGAACGGCTGCTCGACCTGAAGCCCGGCGAAACTTATGGGCCGAGCGATGAAGCGCTCAGCAATATCGACTTCCCGATCAATCCCGAGCGCGTCGCGCCGGTGCTGCGGCGGCTGATCTCGCCGACCAAGACGCGCGCGCGCATCTATGACCGCGACGGCGTGCTGGTGCTCGACAGCCGCAACCTTTACGGCCGCGGCGATGTGATGCGCTTTGAACTGGCGCCGCCGAATGCCGAAAAGCCCGGCTTCGCCGAAAAGACCATGATCGCGATCCGCACCTGGCTCAATCGCGGCGATCTGCCGCTGTATCGCGAACTCGGCCCCGAGAACGGCAACGGCTATCAGGAAGTCCAGCAGGCACTGGACGGCCGCAAGGGAAGCATGGTGCGCATCAACGACCGCGGCGAGGTGATCGTCTCGGTGTCGGTGCCGGTGCAGCGCTTCCGCGCCGTGCACGGCGCACTGATGCTCTCGACCCAGGGCGACGACATCGACCAGATGGTGACCGCCGAGCGTCTTGCCATTCTCAAAGTGTTCGGCATCGCGGCGGGCGTCATGATCCTGCTGTCGCTGCTGCTCGCCTCGACCATCGCAGGCCCGATGCGCCGCCTCGCCGACAGTGCCGAGCGTGTCCGCCGCCGTATCAAGACCCGCGTGGAAATTCCGGACTTCACCTCGCGCGGCGACGAGATCGGCCATCTGTCGCGCGCGCTGCGCGACATGACCGACGCGCTTTACAACCGCATCGAAGGCATCGAGCGTTTCGCCGCCGACGTCGCGCACGAGCTGAAGAATCCGCTGACCTCGACGCTGCCGCTGGCGCGCTCCGACGACAGCCGTTCCCGCCTGCTTGCGGTGATCGAGCACGATGTGCGCCGCCTCGACCGGCTGATCTCCGACATTTCCGACGCCAGCCGCCTCGATGCCGAGCTGCAGCGGCAGGACATGGAGCCGGTGGACATCCGCCGCCTGCTCAACACGCTGGTGTCGGTCGCCAATGAAACACAGCACGGCACCGACGTGACCGTGGAAGTCCGCTTCGAAGGCCG
>JAQSDT010000538.1 GCA_029946075.1 bacterium
TGTCGCCGAGTTGCACCGACAGCGCGAACAGCGAACGTGCCGCGAGATCAACGTCCTCGTCCGGTCCGTGGCGGCCGAGGCCGCTGAGCAGATAGTTCTCCGCGACGCGAAACTGCGCATCCTCGCGCATTTTTTCGCGCAGGTGCAACGGCGCCGTATCGAAGAAATGCGAGGGGCCCTTGGCAAAGTTCTCGTTGTCGACCCAGCGCGCGCCGACCAGCCCCCAATAGACATGGTGCTCGATCATCCGCTCGAATGCCCAGGCCTGCGCGCGCGCCTGCAGGCTGAGCGGAGCGTCGAAATCGAAGCCGTATTTGGCTTCGAGATGCGCACGGATGAAGGTCGAATCGGCGATGCTCTCGGCTTCGTCGACGATATAGGGCAATTGTCCCTTGGGAGATGCCGGCGGCTTGGCCCGCTCCTTGCGATAGGCAAGGCCGGCCATCTTGAGCTGGACTTCCGTTTTGGTCACAAACGGGCTGATTTCCGGCAGGCCGAACCCGGCGCCGAAGCCGTAGAGGGTAATCATGTGGGTCTCCCAAACTGGATGCGTCAAAGCCTAGCGGCGGGCTGCTGCCACCGTCTTGTCAGCAGTGTCGCGGCTCGCCGAGGCACCCCTGCCCGCGGCAGACGCTCCGGCGGACGAAATATCCCTGCGCCTTCGCACACATCGCCGTGAACGAACGCACGGCCAGTTCGATCATCGCCCAGCGCAGGTCGAAGGTTGCGCCGTGGATGCAAACCAGTTGCTCGAATGCAAAGGTCTGGGCATTGAGGAGAGGCTGCCGGCTTTCCGTGAGGCCGAATTCATTGAAAATCGTCATGGACAAATTCCCTTCACTTGAGGTGTTGTCCTTGTCTACCCACCCCCTGCTGCCAACATGCTGTCAGCATCGGGCACCGCCGTTTGGAAAAGAGACGAACCATGAGACGCGCCGACCGGCTGTTTCAGATCATTCAGGTACTTCGCCGGACCAGAAAGCCGCTGACGGCGGATGCGATCGCCGCCGAACTCGAGACCTCGAAGCGAACGATCTATCGCGATATCACGACCCTGATCGAGCAACGCGTGCCGATTCGCGGCGAAGCCGGCGTCGGCTACATCCTTGAAAAGGGATTCGACCTGCCGCCTCTGATGCTGACGCCCGACGAAATCGAGGCCTGCGTGCTCGGCGCACAATGGGTGATCGGCCACGCCGACCCGACGCTGGCGCGCGCCGCCCAGGACCTGATGGCCAAGGTCGCCGAAACCGTCCCCGAGCGCCTGCGACCGTTCGTGCTGGAGCCTGCCAGCCGCGCACGCTCGGCATGGAACCGCGAGCCCGACCGCATCGACATGGTACGGACGCGGGCGAATATCCACGAGGGCAAGAAGATCACGCTGAATTATCGCGACGAGCATGGCCGCAGCAGCCAGCGCACGATCTGGCCGATCGCGGTCGGCTATCACGAGGCCGTACGGCTGCTGGCGGCGTGGTGCGAGCTACGCAAGGATTTCCGCAGTTTCCGCACCGACCGCGTTGTCAGCGCGGAATATCACGACGAGAAATATCCGGAACGGCGCGATCTGCTGCGCGCCAAATGGCGCCGCAGCCTGGTCTGGGAAGCGCCCAAAGATACCTGAAAGCAGGCCTGACGCGGCTGGCGGCCTTTCCCGTTCCCGGCTAAACGAACCGCATGGAAAGCCCGCCCCTCGCCACCGAAAGCCCGTGCCAGAGCTGCGGCGCCTGCTGCAGCTACTCGGCAAACTGGCCGCGCTTCACCATCGAGGAGGATGCGGCGCTCGACCTGATCCCGACGCAATTCGTCAACGAGCGGCTGTCGGGAATGCGCTGCGAGGGCGATCGCTGTTCGGCGCTGTCAGGCAAGGTCGGCGAAGCGACGGCGTGCACGATCTACGCGATACGGCCCGAAGTATGCCGCACCTGCATGCCCGGCGATGCCGAATGCGACATGGCGCGAAAGCGGCACGGATTGCCGGTACTGGCCGTCATCCCGGCGAACGCCGGGATCCATACCGCGTGATCTATCGAAAGGGCAGAACGGTTGATGCTCGCTCCAGCCACTACGGCCGGTGGCTATGGGTCCCGGCCTGCGCCGGGACGACGGAAGACGAGCTGCTCAGGCCGTCACGGCTTCCGCCGTATCGTCCTCGTCAACTTCGTCTTCGATCGGCTTGAAAGTCGAGAGCGGCTTGGTCGAGAGCGTGATCGGCTTGCGATTGCCGTAGGAGGACGACGGCGTGGAGCGCGCCGCCGGTTCGCGCGACAACGCGTAGAGTGTGGAACCGACCCGGCCGCCGAGCTGGATCAGGTCGCGCTCGGTGCAGCTTGCCGCGATCGCCACCGCCAGCGAATGCAGATGGCTCCGGCGATAGCAGAACAGCGCCAGCATGGCACGGGTCTCGGAAGAAACGCTTTCCACCAGGAGCGGCAAACCGTTGGCGTTGGCGCGGTACATCTCGCCGAGCAATTCATCTCGAACCGGGCAGAAATCGTTCTCGAAGGCGTCGCGGCTTGAAAACATTGCGGTTCTCCCTTTGTGGAAGATGCAGTGCAATTCTCTAATGAAAGGTTAACCAACGCCAGCAGTAGTGTCCCGGGGCTATTGCCGGTTGCGGCCGAATCAAATCCGGGGGGTGATTCGCGGTCTGCTGGACGGCAACTGCCTGGCCATCATCCCCGCGCAACCGCTTTGCCGTTGTCGCCGGAGGTGCGCGCCCTTGCACGCCTCGAAGGGTGCACGGCCCGTGGCCCATCCGTCGAGGCTCCCTTCGGTCGCACCTCAGGATGACGGGTCGCCGAACGGCGGATCAGTTCGCGGCCATGTAGATCGACAGGCCGAAACCGGTCAGGTGATGCAGCGCCTGGTCGACGCCGATCAGGGTCCAGAACCAGGGGTGTTCGTTTTCCAGCGTCACGCCGAACGAAGACGCGATGATCCCCTTGAGGCGGTCGATCGTGATGTGGATGGCAAAATCGATCAGCGCCACGAACCAGAAGCGCGGCGCGATGATCAGGATCAGCGCCATCGAGACCGCCAGATGCACCAGGCAATGCGCCAGCAGCGGCAGCGCCC
>JAQSDT010000539.1 GCA_029946075.1 bacterium
CCAATCCGTGTCCGAAAGCCGCGCCCAACCGCACGGTGGCCGTGGTCCTCGACAAACCGCCGCCGGCCGACGCGCTCGCAGCCGTCAAAGGCCGCAAAGACGAAGAGATCGAGCTCGGCCGCCGCGAGATCTACATTCACTATAGCGACGGCATGGGCCAATCGAAGCTCGTCGTGCCATCGGCCAAGGCCGGCACCGCGCGCAACATGAACACGATCGCCACGCTAGCGAAGATGGCCGCGGACTTGTAGGGCCCGTGGCCCGGATGGAGCGCAGCGCAATCCGGGGCAGATGCGCGTGAGAATCCCGGATTACGCTTCGCGCCATCCGGGCTACGGAGTTGCGCCAAACTAAGCGGCTAGCTTCAGAAGATGCGCGTCGTGGCGAACCAGGAACGCGTGCAGCAATTCCGGATAGTCGGCGCCAACCGCCGTCCGCACGCTCAGGCGCTGCGCCAGTTGCTTGCGCCACGCGCGGACCTTCGGCGTATCCGAAAAAACCGACAGGTCGGTCAGCCGATCGAATACGTCGAAGTAGCGGAAGATCGGCGCGAACACCGCATCGACAAGGCCGAAATCTCGGCCCGCGAAGAACGGACCCTCGCCCAGTGCCTCCTCGACCCGCTCGAATTTTGCGGCGACCGACTTGCGCTTGGCTTCGAACACAGCCGCATCGCCCGTGGTTTCCAACCCCCACAATTCGCTCAGGATCGTCGAACCGAATTCCATCCAGGCCCGATGCTGCGCGCGCAGAAGAGCATCCTGCGAATGCAGCCTTGCGCCGCCCTGGGCGTCCTCGATGTATTCACAGATGACGTTGCTCTCGAACAGCGCGACTTGCCTGCCGTCGTCGCCGGTCACCACCAGCACCGGCACCTTGCCGAGCGGCGAAATCTTCAGGAACCAGTCCGGCTTGTTCGCCAGATCGATGTCGACCCGTTCGAACGGAATGCCCTTTTCGTTAAGCGCGATCACGGCGCGCTGCACATAGGGACAAAGCTTGTGGCTGATCAGTTTCAGGGCGGCGGCCATAGCGATCCTCGACATAAATGCAGATGCATCTAGTTAGATGCATCTGCATTTAATTGTCAAACCGCCCGCCGGCGCGGCCGAACAACAAAGCGTGAGCAGGCGGTATGACGCGTGAGTTTCGGACGATCCGCTACGGCCGGGCGATGACGCCACCGGTCATCGGGAACGGAACGCCCGTCGTCGCGGGATAGCTCAGCGGCAGTCCCTTGAGTCCGCGGGCGGCGAGAAATCCGAAGGCCTGCGCCTCGATGGCGTCGGAGGCCCAGCCCAGCGTGTCGGCGGCCTGGACTTCGGCCGGTGCGAGGCATTCGCGGAGCATGTGCAGCATGGTCCGGTTGCGGGCGCCGCCCCCTGCCACGATCCAGCTCTTCGGCTCCTTCGGCAGCAGCGGCACGATCCGGGCAATCGCAGCGGCAGTGAACGCGGTCAGCGTCGCCGCGCCGTCAGCCGGCGGCATATCGCCGAGCTTCAACCCCGCAAAGTCGTTGCGGTCGAGCGATTTCGGCGGCGGCATCGAAAAGAACGGCATTTCCAGCGCGCGCCCGATCCAGGCCGCATCGACCTTGCCCATCGCGGCGGTGCTGCCGTCCTTGTCGAAGCGCTGGTTCATCAGGCGGAACATGTGGTCGTCGAGCAGCGCGTTGCCGGGCCCGGTGTCGCAGGCGATCAGCGTGTCGCCGTCGATATAGGTGATGTTGGAAACGCCGCCGATATTGACCACGACGATCGGCCCCTCGCGGTCCAAAGACTGGGCCAGCGCGCGGTGATAGACCGGCACGAACGGCGCGCCCTGCCCGCCGGCATCGACGTCGGCGGCCCGGAAATCGTACATGACCGGGACGTGGATGGTTTTGGCCAGCGACATGCCGTCGCCGATCTGCACCGTTAACCTTCGCTCGGGGCGATGCAGCACGGTCTGGCCGTGGAAACCGACGATATCGATGTCGTCGAAGCGCATCCGGTGTTGCGCGACAAAGGCCGCGACCGCCTCGGCATGCGCCGCGGTAACCGCCCGTTCAGCCTCTTTCAGGCAGCCCGGCCGGGCGTCGCGGTCCGGCAGGTCCACGGCCTCGTACAGCGCCTGGCGCAGCAGGTTGCGCTCCATGTCGCTATACGGCCGGTATCCGGAGGGGCCCAGGGCATTCACCCGGCGGCCGTCGGTTTCGATCAACGCGACGTCCACCCCGTCCAGCGAGGTGCCGCTCATCAACCCTAATGCCGTCAACATCATCGTTATCGTGCCTTCGCCACGCCCTGCTCGAATCGTCCCGCCGACGACGACCAGCTTGTGCCAAACACGGACATCTTATAATGCCACAGCCGACCGGCCTGCGGCAGCCCGTTCCGACATGGTTCCGCAACTCGTTACAATTACCGTGAAAATAAAATGATCAGGGCTGTCTACCTATGACCGCATACAAATCAGATTTCCTTAACATTTTAAGGGAACGCGGCTTCATCCATCAGTGTTCCGACTTCGACGGGCTGGACGCGCTCGCCGCCAAAGGCGAGGCGATCGCCTATGTCGGCTACGACTGCACCGCACCGTCGCTGCATATCGGCAACTACCTGACCATGATGATGCTGTACTGGCTGCAGCAGAGCGGCAACAAGCCGATTACCCTGATGGGCGGCGGCACCACGATGGTCGGCGACCCCTCCGGCAAGGACGAGTCGCGCGCGATTCGCACCATTGCCGAAATCGAGGCCAACAAGGCCTCGATCCGCGGCGTGTTCTCCAAGGTGCTGAAATACGGCTCCGGCGGCTCCGACGCTATCATGCTGGACAACGCGGAGTGGCTGACCAAGCTGAACTGGATCGAGATGCTGCGCGACGTCGGCCGGCATTTCTCGGTCAACCGCATGCTGACGATGGATTCGGTGCGGCTCCGGCTCGAGCGCGAGCAAGAGATGAGCTTCATCGAGTTCAACTACATGGTCTGCCAGGCCTACGACTTCGTCGAACTGGCCCGCCGCTACGGCACCAATCTGCAGATGGGCGGCTCCGACCAGTGGGGCAACATCGTCACCGGCGTC
>JAQSDT010000540.1 GCA_029946075.1 bacterium
AGTGTGACGATGGGTATCGCTGCGCTCCACCCATCCTACAAAACTTCAATGACCCGCGATGATGCAATTGTGCCGGTGATTTGCCCGACGTGTCAAACAGCGCCGGCGCGAGCGTCCGCGCCGGATTTTCTACTTTGCATGGGGTTGTTTTCGATATTTTGTTTTTGCGCCCCTCCATGGACGGCCCCGCGCGGCGTTTTGCCTCAATGTCGCAAGCCGGCGGGCCGCGCCCCGAACAGGTCCGGCGTCGCCGTCGCCGGGCTCGCCTGTCTCACCGCTCGCGGCCTCGAAAAGGCCGCGATGGAACGCGGAAACCAGCCCGAAAAGAACTTTCCCGGCCGACCTCGCCACGACTCAAAATCGGCGACGGGCGCGCTTATGTAAGCCGTGTGACAAAGCCGGTAACGGCGGCAAAAGGCAGTCTTGTCAAGGGACTGCACAACGGCCCGGTTTTGGCTTATGGGTTTCCCGCACGGTGCATCTGACCGTCGACTGTCGCTGCCATGACAGGCCTGCTCTCTTACGTGTTGCCGCCCCGCCGGGAGGATGAATGCATCGGCTGCTGACCGCGCTCGGGCGCGGCTTCAAGGAGAAGATCGGCTGGAAACGGCTAGGGATCGCTGCGAGTCTTCTCATCATCGTCCTGGCCGTCACGCACCTGGTGAACACGCTCCGGGGCGTCGATACCGGCGTCCTTCTCACGGCGTTGACGGAGATTGCCCCGCACCGGATCGGCCTTGCCGCGCTGTGCGTGGTCGGCGCGTTCTGCACGCTGACCTTCTATGATTTCTTCGCGCTGCGAACCATCGGCAAGAACCACGTCCCCTACCGCATCGCTGCGCTGTCGAGCTTCACCAGCTACACCATCGGCCACAACATCGGCGCCACGGTCTTCACCGGCGGCGCGATCCGGTTCCGGATCTATTCGGACTACGGGCTGACGGCGATCGACGTCGCCAAGATCTGCTTCCTCTCCGGCCTCACCTTCTGGCTCGGCAACCTGTTCGTGCTCGGCTGCGGCATGGCCTGGCATCCCGAGGCGGCGTCGGCGATGGACCTGCTGCCGCCGGCGATAAACCGGCTGATCGCACTCGGCTGCCTTGCCGGCATCGGCGCCTATTTCGTCTGGCTGCTGACCGGCGAACGCCGCCGCGAGCTCGGGCAGAACGGCTGGAAGGTGGTGCTGCCGTCGGCACGGCTGACGCTGCTGCAGGTGATGATCGGCGTCGTCGATCTCGGCTTCTGCGCGCTGGCGATGTATTTGCTGATGCCGATGACGCCGCATATCGACTTCGTCTCGCTGGCCGTGGTGTTCATCCTGGCGACGCTGCTCGGCTTTGCCAGCCACGCGCCCGGCAGCATCGGCGTGTTCGACGCCGCGATGCTGGTGGCGCTGCCGCAGTTCGGCAAGGAGCAGCTGCTGGCGACGCTGGTGGTGTTCCGGATCCTGTACTTCCTGATTCCGTTTGGCATCTCGATTTCGATCATGGGCACGCGCGAGCTCTGGCTCAGCGTGATCCAGCCCTGGCAGGAGCGCCGCCGGCTGAGCGAAGCCTGCACGGCAGAAGCCCGGGTGCGGCAGCCGATCAAGGGACGGCAATCCTGAGGCTCGGTCCGGAAATGCCGCTCACGGTCACGTTAACTGCGGCTTTTGGTCTTTTCGGCTGACTCTCCCCGGTTCTCTTATTTCCGCCTTACCGCTAACGTCAAAGACGCTATGGCCGAAATTCTGTCACGCTCCCTGATTGCTGTCGCGCTGCTTGCCGGCGCGCTGGCCGGACTATCGTCACCTTCTGCGCATGCCCAGACCGCTGATGGCGCCGGATCGCTGCAGATTTCATGGGAGGTGCGCAACCGCTTCCGCCTGTTCCGCGAGGAGCGCGACTTCCAGCTCCACGCCGAGACCGGTCGCGGCCGCAGCGTGCTCGCCGCCGAGCGCGCGCTGGGGCTCCAGAGCGACGGCCGCGGCTGGGCGCGCAATATCGTCAACCGGCTCTGCATCGACCTTGCCGGCCGCGTCAGCGAGCCCTGCACCCGCGACAACGTCAAGGAAAGCTATCTCACGCCGGCCGACCATCCCGTGGTGGTGCGCCTGAGCGGCGCGGTCCCGGTCGGCGCCACCTGCGCGTGGTCGTTCGACGATGGCGACGGTCCGCAGGCATCGACGTTCGATTGCGCCGAACCGGTCAATCTCCGAGTCCGCTATGGCCGCGCCACGGCGGCGACGGTGGACATCGCCAGCGGATCGGACGGCAGCCAGCGCGTCTCGACCGAAATCGCGGTGCGCGACATCTTCATCGCAGGGCTCGGCGACAGCGTCGCGTCCGGTGAAGGAAATCCGGATCGCCCGATCGCGCTGTCGGACGAAGGCTTTTGCTTCCGCTCCTATCTGGGATCGGCGGCTGCGCAGTATTACCGGCCGAGCCGCGGCGGTTACAAGGGCGGGCGGGCCTGCGAGGCGCCGGAGCAGCTGGCGGTGTGGCAGCGGCAGAGCGCGCTCTGGTTCAACCCCGCCTGCCATCGTTCGCTGTACAGCTACCAGACCCGCACCGCGCTGGCGCTGGCCGTACAATACCCGCACATCGCGGTAACCTATCTGCCGCTGGCCTGTACCGGCGCCACCATCGCCGACGGGCTGTTCGGATCGCAGCGCGCGCGCGATTGTCCACCATCGAAAGCGCAGGCCAACTGCCAGGGCACCGTCAACGGCCAACTGGCCGAACTGCGCGATGCGCTCAGCGCTGCCAAACGCCGCCAGCCCGACCGCAAGCTCGACCTCGTGCTGTTGTCGGTCGGCGCCAACGACATCTATTTCTCCGGCCTCGTCGCCGACGTCATCGTCGACACCGCGACCGAGCGAGCGCTGTTTCGGCGCAGCGGCGTGATGGCCTCGGTGGACGATGCCCGCAGCGCGCTGACGCGCGACCTGCCGCAGGGCTTTGCCAGGCTGCGCGAAGCGCTGAAGCCGCTGGTCGGCGACCTGTCGCGCGTCGTCTATACGTCCTACGCCAATCCGACGCTGTCGGGCAGCGGCGCGCCCTGCCCCGGCGGCCGCGCCGGCTTCGATA
>JAQSDT010000541.1 GCA_029946075.1 bacterium
GGGTTGCGCGGAGTTAAATCACTGATTTGCCCGACGGGTTAAGCGGGATATTTTTCCGCGAGGGGATGGACAGGTTTTTGGTGATTTGCCCGTCGTGTTGATTTGTCGCAGCAAGTGTCTCTACTTCGTCATTGCGAGCGGAGCGAAGCAATCCATAGCGCGGCATGCGGAGGCATGGATTGCTTCGCTCCGCTCGCAATGACGGCTACCTCACCTTCGCCGCTTCGATCGCGCGCCAAATTCGTTGCGGCGTCGCGGGCATGTCGAGGTGACGCACGCCGAGTGGCGCCAGCGCATTCATCACGGCGTTCATGACGGTGGCGGGCGAGCCGATCGCGCCGGCCTGGCCGCTGCCCTTGACGCCGAGGCGGTTGGCGCTGGTCGGGAAGTCCGGCGTCAGGTGGCCCTCGAACACGGGAATATCGCCGGCGCGCGGCAGCGCATAGTCCATCAGCGAGCCCGACAGGATCTGGCCGGACTCCGGATCGAACAGCGCCTGTTCGAACAGGGCCTGACCGATTCCCTGCACCACGCCGCCATGGACCTGGCTCAGCGTCTGGCGCGGATCGAGCAGGCGGCCGTAATCGTCAAAGATGACGTAGCGGTCGAGCTTCACCTCGCCGGTCGCGGGATCGATCTCGACTTCGGCGACATGGCAGCCATTGGGAAAGGTATAGCGGTCGCACAGATGCGTTGCCTTCTGCGCAAGGCCGGGCGTCACGTCGTCGGCCTGCATTTGCCGGGAGGCGCGCGCGACCTCGTCGAGACCGATCTCCTGCCCGGTTGCCGCGACGCGCAGCACGCCGTCGCGGTACTCGATCGCATCGACATGGGCCTGCAGCAGCCGCGCCGCCAGCCGCCGCGCATTCTCGATCAGGCCTTCGGCCGCCATCAAGAGCGCGGTGCCGCCCTGATGCATCGAGCGCGCGCCGCCATGGCCGCCGCCGGAATCGAGCAGCTCGGTATCGGCCTGACGAAACCGGAAGCGCTTCAGCGGCAGGCCAAGCGTGTCGGCTGCGATCTGGGCGTAGGTGGTTTCGTGGCCCTGCCCGTTCGAGTGGGTGCCGACCATGATCTCGATCGCGCCGTCCTCGGCCACGCGGGCTTCCGCCACCTCGTTGGGCGTGCCGCGCGCGGTTTCCATGAAACAGGCAAAGCCCTGGCCGCGCAGCAGACCTTTGGCCTTCGACGCCTTGCGACGCGCGTTGAACCCGTCGGCAGCCTTCACCGCGTGATCGATGGCGTGGGCGAAGCTGCCCTTCTCGACCGTCAATCCCATCGCGCTGGCGTGCGGAAAACTGCGGAAGATATTCTTGCGACGCAGTTTCAGCGCGTCGATGCCGAGTTGCGCGGCGGCCAGATCGATGCAGCGCTCGATCAGATAGTTCGCCTCGGGCTTGCCGGCGCCGCGATAGGCATCGACCGGCGTGGTGTTGGTGAAGACGCCCCTCGCCTCGAACGCGATCAGCGGAATGTCGTAGACGCCGCCCATCGCGCTCGCCATCGCCATGGTCGGCACGACCGGTGCGACGGTGGAGACGTAGGCGCCGAGATTGGCGAATACCTTGGTTTCCAGCGCCAGAAAACGCCCGCTGGAATCCAGCGCCAGCCGGGCACGGATCAGGCTGTCGCGGCCATGCACGGCGCCGACAAAATCCTCGCTGCGGTCGCCGATCCATTTCACCGGGCGGCCGAGACGCCGCGCCGCCCACAGGATGAGCACCCATTCCGGATAGAGCACGTTCTTCATCCCGAAGCCGCCGCCGACATCGGGAATGCTGACGCGGAGCTTTTCGCGCGGGATGCGAAACACGAAATCCGCAAGGGGATCGCGAATGCCGTGCGCGCCGGCGGCCGACGCCGTCAGATGCAGCCGGCCGGTCGCGGCGTCATACTCGCCGAGACCGCCGCGGGTTTCCATCGATGCGGCGACGACGCGGTTATTGACCAGTTCGCACTCGACGACATGGGCGGCGGCAGCGATCGCTTCTTCCACCGGCGCGATGTCGCCGCGGTTGAAGGTGAAACCGAAATTGTTTGCGGCCTCCGGCCAGATCGACGGCGCACCGGGCGAGATCGCATCGGTGATCGCCACGACCGGCTGCAGCGGATCATACGCGATGACGACGGCCTCGGCCGCATCGCGCGCGTTCTCAATGGTATCCGCGACCACGAAAGCGATGGGCTCGCCGACATAGCGCACGATGTCGCGCGCCAGCGCGTGACAGGGCGGCACCACCAGCGGCGAGGTCATCGGGATCTGCATCACGCTGCACGGCAGCGGCCCGATATTGTCGGCGGCCAGATCCTGCCCGGTGAATACGCCTGCCACGCCGCGCATGTTGCGCGCAGCGGCGACATCGACGGCGGCAAGGCGCGCATGCGCATGCGTCGAGCGCACGACCACGCCATGCAGCAGCATCGGCGCGGCAAGGTCGTCGACATAGCGCCCGCGGCCCTGCACGAAGCGCCGGTCTTCAAGGCGATTGAGGCTGCGCCCCAGCAACGGCTCGGTCATGTCAGGCTGTATGAAACGGGACGGCGGCAAAGGCAACCACGCGACGTGTCGCGCGGGGTGACGTCATCCCGCCGTAGCGGCAATCTGGATTATTCGCGCGCCGGACGTCGGCGAGGATCAGGCGCGAGGATCAGGCGATGGACGGCTCGGGACAATTGGTGAGGCGTGCGGGAACGCCGACGGCGGTGCAGCCGGCCGGCACATCGTCCTCGACCACGGCATCGGCACCGATCCGGGCATGGTCGCCGATAGTGACGCCGCCGAGAACGGTCGCGCCGGAGCTGAGAAAGACGCCCCTGCCGATACGCGGTGCGAGATCCGGCCGCGACGGCCGCCGGCCGATGGTGACGTTCTGCAGGATCGTTACGCCTTCGCCGATCTCAGCATGTGCGCCGACGATGATGCCGGTGCCATGGTCGAGGAAAACAGACGTTCCGATCGACGCCGAAGGATGAATGCTGACGGCGAGCTGGTCCGACGACGCGCTTTGCATCAGCAAGGCCAGATCGGTCTGGCCGCGACGCCACAGAAAGTTGGAGAGGCGCCA
>JAQSDT010000542.1 GCA_029946075.1 bacterium
TTCCTCGATCGGTTTGTTCTCTATCTGAAGTTTAGGCGTTGCCGGTGATGAAGAGAAGCGCGCCGATCACATATCCGGTCAGTGTTCTCAGTATCCCGGAAATAACATCAAGATTCAGGCCGATCTGATTGCCGACGACAGGCAGAACGATCAGCAGGCCGAGCAGGATCAGCATGCCATAGGGTTCCAGCCGTGCCAGCGGGTAGGCCAGCACCCGCGGCAGCAATCCGACGGCGACGCGGCCGCCGTCCAGCGGCGGGATCGGCATCATGTTGAAGATCGCCAGCACGATATTGATGAGGAACGCGTTTTTGAGGTTGTCCGCGGTCCATTTCGCGTAGTCGGCGGGGACCCACGGCAGGGCGTGAAAGGCCAGCGCCACCAGCGTTGCCAGCACGATGTTAATCGCAGGGCCGGCCAGCGCGACCCAGACCATGTCGAGGCGGGGATGATTGAGGTTGCGGAAATTCACCGGCACCGGCTTGGCGTAGCCGAACAGGAACGGCGAATGCGACAGCAGCAATATGCCGGGCAGGATGATCGTCCCGAACGGGTCGATATGCCTGATCGGATTGAAGCTGACCCGGCCGAGATCCTTGGCGGTGTTGTCGCCGAGCCGGTACGCCACATAGGCGTGGGCGGCCTCGTGAAAGGTGATGGCGATCAGCAGGGGAAGTACCCAGACCGAGACGTCATATAGGGAGAAGTTCAAGGGGTGATCCTGATTGGCGACATCGTAACCCGGATGGTCGTAGCGCAATCCGGGGCGGGGTGGCCAGTGTGGTGACAGTCCATGGTTACCCAAACGGACGACAGGGTTACGTCACTGTCCCCGGATGTTGCGTCAGGCCGTCATCGATCCGCACCCATTCTATCTTTTCCGAAACCCAGATGTGCTCGGTCGGCGCGAAGGCGTTGCGATCGTCGAAGGTGGCGAGTGCGACGCCCACTGCAGTGCCGTTGGTGCGTCGGGAGAACAGCCTCGTTCCACAAGCCGGGCAGAATTCCCGGTGCAACGCCTCCGACGTCGCGTAATGCGCCGTCTCGCCTTCGACCGTCACCGCGCGCGCGTCGAACAGCGCGCGGGCGTAGAACGGGGATCCCATTGCCTTCTGGCAGGTGCGGCAATGACAGATACGCACATTGAGTGGTTCGCCGTCGGTCTTGAACCTGACGGCGCCGCACAGGCATCCACCTTCGCGAATCCTGCCCATCTCAGTAGGTGGCCCGGCCGCCGGAGATATCGAACACCGCGCCGGTCGAGAACGCGCAGTCTTCCGACGAAAGCCAGGCGACCATCGAGGCGAGTTCTTGAACCAGCAGGAAGCGGGATTTTGGAATCTTCGACAGCATGAAGTCGATGTGCTGCTGCGTCATCTGGTCGAAAATCGCGGTCTTGGCGGCCGCCGGCGTGACGGCGTTGGCGAGGATGTCATGCGCCGCCAACTCCTTGCCGAGCGACTTGGTCAGCGCGATGACGCCGGCCTTGGAAGCCGAATAATGCGCCGCGTTCGGATTGCCTTCCTTGCCGGCGATCGAGGCGATGTTGACGATGCGCCCGTATTTGTTGGCGATCATGGCCGGCACCAGGGCCTTGCAGCAGATGAAAGGCCCGTCGAGATTGACGCGCATCACCCGGCGCCAGTCGTCGACGTCCATCTCCCACACGGTCTTGTTGGTGCCGGTGATGCCGGCATTGTTGACCAGGATATCGACTTTGCCGAACGCCTTCAGCGTCTCGTCGCGCGTCTTCTCGACGGCGGCAAGGTCTGAAACGTCGACCTTGAAGGCGGTGACATCGGCGCCGATTTCCTTCGCGGTCTTCTCCGCGAACGGCAGATCGTGATCCCAGATCGCGACCTTGGCGCCGGAAGCAACGAAGCGCTCGGTGATGGCGCGGCCAAAGCCCTGGGCGCCGCCGGTAACGACGGCGACACGGCCGTTCAAATCGATCTTGTTCATGAGTGATCCTTCTCTGCATATCCCTCATGGTGAGGAGCCGCGAAGCGGCGTCTCGAACCACGAGGCCCGTAACCCCTGTGAATTAGAGCATGTAGCCGCCATCGACGACGAGGTCGACGCCGGTGGTGAAGGCGCTTTCGTCGCTGCCGAGATAGACCGCCATGGCAGCGATTTCATCTGCGGTACCGAGCCGGCCCATCTTCTGGCGGGAGACGAACATCTCCTTGCCTTGTGGGCCCTGGGCAGCCGCGCGGTCGAGCATCGAGGGGGTCTCGACGGTGCCCGGGCAGATGCTGTTGCAGCGGATGCCCTTGGTGATGAAGTCGAGCGCCACCGCGCGCGTCAGCAGCGACACCGCCGCCTTCGATGAACTGTAGACGTAACGGTTGGCCGGCGGCCTTAGCGCGGCGCAGGACGAGATGTTGACGATGCTGCCGCCGCCGCCCGCCAGCATCGCGGGCAGGAACGCCTTGATGGTCCGGTGCATCGACTTGACGTTGAGGTCGAACGAGAAATCCCAGTCCTCCTCCGAGCATTCCAGGATGGTGCCGTGGTGGACGAAGCCGGCAGCATTGAGCAGGATATCGATCTTGCCGATGCGCTTGGCGAAGGCATTGACGTCGGCGGTGTTGCGGACGTCGAGTTTTGCGGTTTCGGCGGCGCCTTCCTTGGTCAGCGAGGCGATGCCGCTTTCATTGATGTCGGTGGCGATGACGGTCGCGCCTTCGCGCGCGAATGCAATGGCGCATGCACGCCCGATCCCTGCCGCTGCTGCGGTGACGACGGCGCGCTTGCCCTTGAGACGGTCTGACATTTTCTTATCTCCTCGTTTTTGCTTGCGTCATTGCGAGGAGCGTAGCGACGAAGCAATCCATTCTGTTCCTTTGCGGAGAGATGGATTGCTTCGCTGCGCTCGCAATGACGGTGATCGGTTAGTGATTGTCCCGCGCGACGCCAAACGTGCCGGCGACGTTCTGGTAGCGCGTGGCAAGCTCCATGCAGGCGCCGGTGGCCTGCTGGCCGACGGTCGAACGATAGAGTTCCTGCCACGGCGTCTGGTTGGCGGGGTATTTGAAGCCGCCATCG
>JAQSDT010000543.1 GCA_029946075.1 bacterium
GTTGCTGGCGTTGATGAAGAGAAAATTCACCGCACCGACCCGGCCGCGCATCTCATCCGGCGTTGCAAGCTGAACCAGCGAAAACCGGATCACCACGCTGATCGTGTCGGCGGCGCCGAGCACCGCGAGCGCCAGCACCGACAGCCACATCCACTGAGACAGCGCGAACACCACCGTCGCCAGACCGAACACGATCACCGCCTGGAACATGCGCAGGCCGACATGCCGGTTGATGGTGTGGCGCGCGAGAACGATCGTCATCAGCAGCGCACCGACCGCCGGCGCGGCACGCAAAATGCCGAGGCCGAGCGGGCCGGTCTGCAGGATATCGCCGGCATAGATCGGCAGCAGCGCCGTAACGCCGCCGAACAGCACGGCGAACAGGTCGAGCGAGATGGTGCCGAGGATCGCCGGATGGTTGCGAATGAAGCGAACGCCGGCGAACACGTCGTCGGCGACATTGCCCGTCGTCCGGGCTTCCTGCTTCTCCGTCACGATGAAGCCGGTGAGGACGGCGCCGACCAGCCAGAACACGACGATGACGAAATACGGCAGGCTCGGCGCCAGCACGAAGGCGAGACCACCGAGCGCAGGCCCGGTGATGGTTGCGATCTGCGCCGCGCCGGATGAGATCGCCGTCGCCCGCTGCAGCGAGCCCTTCGGCGCGATCAGCGGCAGCAGCGCGGCGGTGGCCGGGCTTTCGAATGCGCCGGCGATGCCGATCACGAAGGTCGCGATGAAGATCTGCACCTCGGTGAGCCAGCCGGCACAGGTACTCACCGCCAGGAACAGCGCGGTCGCAGCTTCGGCGAGCTGACACAGCTGCACCACGCGCTTGCGCTCGAAGCGGTCGGCGGCATGGCCGGCGACGAACACCAAAAGCGCGGTGGGCAGGAATTGCACCAGCCCGACCATGCCGAGCTGGAAGGCGCTGCCGGTCAGCGCGTAAATCTGCCAGCCGATCGCGACCGCCGCGATCTGGCTGGCAAAGCGGGAAAGGCTGCGCGACAGCAGGAAAAGCAGGAACGGCCCGTGCCTGAGCAGATCGCGGGCGCCGACCGGTATCGTCGAGGACATGTCAGACCGGTGGCCGAGGCCGCTGCAGTTGTCAACGGCCGCGCCTGCAGCACGGCATTGCACGGTCGCGCGCCGCTGTCATAATCGCATGGGGTATTCGGGGGATTCATGCTGCAACTGCAATCGGCGTTCGGCGTACTGGCGCTACTGGCCATCGCATGGGCGTGCGGCGAAAACCGCCGCGCGGTGTCGCTCCGGCAAATCGCGGTCGGCCTGGCCGTCACCATCGTTACGGCATTGGTGCTGATCAAGCTGCCGCCGGTGGCACGAGCGTTCGGCGCCGTCAACGACGCCGTCAACACGATCGCCGCGGCCTCGCGCGCCGGAACGTCCTTCGTATTCGGCTATCTCGGCGGCGGCCCGCTGCCGTTCGATCTCAAGGCGCCCGGCGCGGATTTCATCCTGGCGTTCCAGGCGCTGCCGATCATTCTGGTGATGAGCGTGCTGACGACGCTGTTGTTTTACTGGCGAGTGCTGCCCCCGATCGTGCGCGGCATGGCGTGGCTGCTGGAGCGCACGCTCGGCGTCGGCGGCGCGGTGGGGCTGTCCGCCGCCGCCAACATCTTCCTCGGCATGGTGGAAGCGCCGCTGTTCATCCGGCCTTATCTGACGCAGCTCACCCGCAGCGAATTGTTCATGGTGATGACCGGCGGCATGGCGGGGATCGCCGGCACCGTGCTGGTGCTCTATGCGACGTTCCTCGCGCCGCTGATTCCGGATGCCGCCGCGCACTTCGTCATCGCATCCGTGCTCGGCGCACCCGCCGCGATCCTCGTCAGCCTCGTGATGGTGCCGGAAACATCCGGCAAGCGCACCGGCGGCGCGTTGACCGATCCCGACATGGGCACGTCGGGCACGATGGATGCGATCGCAAGAGGCACCGCGTCCGGGCTCGAACTCCTGCTCAACATCGTCGCGATGCTGCTGGTGCTGGTGGCGCTGGTCTATCTCGCCAACGCGGTGTTGGGCCTGCTGCCGGAAATCGGCGGCGCAAAGATCTCGCTGCAGCGGCTGCTCGGGCTGGTGATGGCGCCGGTGTGCTGGCTGATGGGCCTGCCCTGGCCGCAGGCGATCACGGCCGGAAGCCTGATGGGCACCAAGACCGTGCTCAACGAACTGATCGCCTATGTCGATCTGTCGAAACTCGGCGCCGACGCGCTCGATCCGCGGTCGCGGCTGATCATGCTCTATGCGATGTGCGGCTTCGCCAATTTCGCCAGCCTCGGCATCATGATCGGCGGCCTCGGCGTGATGGCGCCCGAGCGGCGCGAGGAGATCAACGCGCTCGGGCTGAAGTCGATCGTCTCAGGCACGCTGGCGACGTGCCTGATGGGGGCCGTGGTGGGGGCGATGACGTGACGACGAAGTCGTCATTCCGGGATGGTCCGAAGGACCAGACCCGGAATCTCGAGATTCCGGGTTCGCTTCGCGCCCCGGAATGACGGAGAGAATTATAACGACGGCGAAATCAGCTCTTCAATTCCACCGTCTTGAATTCCGCCGGCAGGATCACTTCCAGCAATTCCACATCGTCGGAATAATCCAGGATCATGTGCTTGATGCGCGGTGGCTGGGTCCAGGCGCTGCCGACTTTCATCAGCGTCTCGCCTTCGCCTTCCATGTAGGTCTTCACCCAGCCCTTGAGCACGTAGACCATCTGGAATTCGATGTCGTGGTAGTGCAGCTTGGAAACCTCGGCCGGATTGCACGGGCCGATCAGGCGGATCACCTGCGCATGCGCCGCGCCATGGGTGGCCTCGCCGATGCCGAGGTCACGATATTGCGCGTAGGTGCGCAAGCCGTCGGCCTTGAAATCCTCTTCGCGGTGATGGCTGATCGCGATGCGCTGTTTCGGCCGCGCCTTCTTTGCCGGTTTCGCCTTGGCGACCGCGCCCCGCGCCTTCGACGGCGCGGTCTTGCGGGCTGAGGATTTTGCAGCGGATTTGGCGGCGGTCTTGTGGCCCGCCCATT
>JAQSDT010000544.1 GCA_029946075.1 bacterium
CAAAACGCCGGCCAGCCAAGGCCCGGCTCAACCGGGAGGATCCCATGACCAAACCAACCAAGGACAAGACGTCGACCCGTCGCCGCTTCCTGAAAGTCGCCGGTGCCAGCGCCGCCGCGGCCGTTGCCGCGCCGACCATCGTCAGCGCACAGGGCCCGATCAGCATGCGCTGGCAGAGCACTTGGCCGTCGAAGGACATTTTCCACGAATACGCGCTCGACTACGCCAAGAAGGTCAACGACATGACCGGCGGCGATCTGAAGATCGAAGTGCTGCCGGCCGGCGCCGTGGTGCCCGCCTTCGGCCTCCTCGACGCGGTGTCGAGCGGCACGCTCGACGGCGGCCACGGCGTGCTCGTCTATCACTACGGCAAGCAGACCGCGCTGGCGCTGTGGGGCTCGGGTCCCGGCTTTGCCATGGACGCCAACATGCTGCTGTCCTGGCACCGCTATGGCGGCGGCAAGGAACTGCTCGCCAAGCTCTATGAATCGATCGGCGCCAACGTCGTGTCGTTCCCCTACGGGCCGATGCCGACGCAGCCGTTCGGCTGGTTCAAGAAGCCGATCGCCAAGGCCGACGACATCAAGGGCCTGAAATACCGCACCGTCGGCATCTCGATCGACGTGTTCACCGCGATGGGCGCCGCCGTCAACGCGCTGCCCGGCGGCGAAATCGTCTCGGCGATGGATCGCGGCCTGCTCGACGCCGCCGAGTTCAACAACGCCACCTCGGACCGCGTGCTCGGCTTCCCCGACGTCTCGAAGGTCTGCATGCTGCAGAGCTATCACCAGAACGCCGAGCAGTTCGAGATCATGTTCAACAAGGACAAGTACGCCGCGCTGCCGGAGAAGATGAGGGCCATCATCTCCAACGCGGTGGACGCGGCCTCGGCGGACATGTCCTGGAAGGCGGTCGACCGCTATTCCAAGGACTATGCGGAAATGCAGACCAAGGACAACGTCAAGTTCTACAAGACCCCCGACGCGATCCTGAAGCAGCAGCTCGAAGTCTATGACGAGGTGGTGAAGAAGAAGTCGGCGGAGAACCCGCTGTTCAAGGAAATCCTGCAGTCGCAGCTCGCGTTTGCCAAGCGCACCACGCAGTGGGAACAAGACACCGTCGTCAGCCGCAAGATGGCCTACGATCACTATTGGGGCGCCAATGGAGCAGCCAAGAAGATCTGACGCCACGCTGAAAATGCTCTAAACCAGCAAAGCACCGTCCGGGAAAACCCGGATGGTGCTTTGTACTTCGATCGTTTCTAGTTCGAAAAGTTCCTCGCTCCGATCGGTCGCATCCCATGAGCGTCCAGAGTTTCCTGCATACCATCGACGGCATCAGCACCTGGGTCGGCAAAGCCGCCGCCTGGCTGATGATCGTGCTGATGAGCGTCGTCTGCATCGAAGTGTTCAAGCGCTACATCATGAACATGCCGACGTCGTGGATCTTCGACCTCAACAACATGCTGTACGGCTCGCTGTTCATGCTGTGCGGCGCCTATACGCTGGCGCAGAACGCCCATGTCCGCGGCGACTTCCTCTATTCGTCGATGCGGCCGCGTACCCAGGCGATGCTCGACCTCGTGCTGTACATCGTGTTCTTCCTGCCCGGCATCGCCGCGCTTTGCTACGCCGGCTACTACTATGCCGCCGATTCCTGGCGCATTGCCGAGCATTCCAACGTCACGGCGGACGGACCGCCGGTCTATCATTTCAAATCGGTGATCCCCTTTGCCGGCGCGCTGATCATGCTGCAGGGCGTGGCCGAGATCGTGCGCTGCGTGGTGTGCCTGAAGACCGGCGAGTGGCCGAGCCGGCTGAAGGACGTCGCCGAAATCGACGTCATCGAGGAACAGCTCGCACACTCGGAATATGTCGACGACGAGTCGCGCAAGATGGCGATCGAGGGCGCGGCGCGGATCGACGAAATGGCGCGTCAGCGCGGTATGGGCGGGGACGTGCAGTCATGAGCGATCCGGCACTCGGACTATTGATGCTGGCGCTGATCGTCGTCGTCATCATGATGGGATTCGCGACGGCCTTCACGCTGATGGGCCTCGGAATGTTCTTCGGCTTCATCGCGTTCTACGACCCGTCGCACAGCTGGACGCAGAACCGCGTCTTCGACCTGATGGTCCAGCGCACCTATGGCGCGATGACCAACGACGTCCTGATCTCGATCCCGCTGTTCGTGCTGATGGGATACGTGATGGAGCGCGGCGCGCTGGTCGACAAGATGTTCTATTCGATCCAGCTCGCGTTCCGCCGCATGCCGGCCTCGCTGGCGGTCGCGACCCTGATCGTCTGCACGTTCTGGGGCATCGCCTCGGGCCTGGTCGGCGCCGTGGTGGTGCTGATGGGCGTCATCGCCTTCAACCCGATGCTGCGCGCCGGCTACGACGTCAAGCTCGCCTCCGGCGTCATCACGGCCGGCGGCACACTCGGCATCCTGATCCCGCCGTCGGTGATGATCATCGTCTATGCGGCGGTGGCCGGGCAATCGGTGGTAAAGCTGTATGCCGCCGCGATGTTCCCCGGCTTCTTCCTCGCGTTCCTCTATCTCGTCTATGTGATCGGCTGGGCGCTGATCAATCCGAAGATCGCGCCGGCGCTGCCGGAAGAGCAGACCCGCGTGAAGGTGCCGGCCTGGATCAGAAGTTTCGAGACGCTGTATTCGCCGAACATGTTCGTCGGCCTCTTCAAGGCGCTGACGTCACCGGCGAAGGCGAAGACGCTGGAGATCGACGGCAAGCCCATGACCTACGGGGCGGTGCTGCAGAACTTCGTCATCTCGCTGGTGCCGTTCCTGCTGACCGTGATCACGCTGGCCACCGTCTGGTGGTATGTCGTGATCCATCAGCAGGCGGGCGCGGCGTCAGGACCGGTCGAAGGCCTGCAGCAGCTCGGCAGCGCCACCGCGGCGCCGGAAGCAACGCCTGCGGAACAGGGCCCGGACTTCCAGTTCTATCTGTGGTTCTGGATCTCCGCCGCCGCGCTCGGCTTGTGGACCCTGCGCTCCTACTGGCGCATGAACGGCGAGCGCTTCGA
>JAQSDT010000545.1 GCA_029946075.1 bacterium
GGTGCGGCGCTTCCCGATGATCGCCGGCATCGATTTCGCCGGAACGGTCGAACAATCCTCACATCCCGCCTGGAAGGCCGGCGACAAGGTCGTCTGCAACGGCTGGGGCATGGGCGAGACCCATCTCGGCGCCTATGCCGAGAAGGCGCGCGTCAAGGGCGACTGGCTGGTGCGGCTGCCGGACAATATCTCGACCCGCGAGGCGATGGCGATCGGCACTGCCGGCTACACCGCGATGCTGTCGGTGCTGGCGCTGGAGAAGCACGGGCTTACGCCGGCGAGCGGCCCGGTCGTGGTGACGGGCGCCGCCGGCGGCGTCGGCTCGGTGGCGACCGCCGTGCTGTCGAAGCTCGGCTATCATGTCATCGCCTCCACGGGGCGGATGTCGGAGGCCGACTATCTCAAGGGGATCGGTGCAGCCGAAGTGATCGATCGCGCCGAACTGGCAGGTCCCGCAAAGCCGCTGGCGAAGGAGCGCTGGGCCGGCGGCATCGACAGCGTCGGTTCGACCACGCTGGCGAACCTGCTCTCGATGACGAAATATGGCGGCGCCATCGCTGCCTGCGGCCTCGCGGCCGGCATGGACCTGCCGTCATCGGTCGCGCCCTTCATTTTGCGCGGGGTGTGCCTTCTGGGCATCGATTCGGTGATGTGCCCGATCGAACAGCGCAAACGCGCCTGGAACCGGCTCGCCAGCGATCTGGATCGGGCGAAACTTGCTGATATCACTCACGAAATCGGTTTGGACGGAGTGATCGCGGCGGGCGCGCAAATTCTCGCGGGCCAGGTCCGCGGTCGAATCGTGGTAAAAATTGTCTAACGTTGTTCAGACTTTACCAACCAAGCTGCTCCAATCTCGCCACGGTTGATATGGTAAGTAGCGGGTAAAGAAGTCTCCAGGCGGATGCCCGCGCTCTTGGTAAGTTGGAGTAGCTGCATGCTTGCGCGTTTGGTGTTGGGGGTCGCTCTGGCCGGTGCGATGGCAGCGCCGGCGCTGGCCGGCATGATGAATGCCGACGAGGCCCGCAAGTTCGTCGCCGGCAAGGTGTTCGCCTTTACCTGCTTCGACGGCAGCCGCGGCGCCGGCCGCATCATGGACGATCTCGGCGCCGCCGGTTCCATCCAGTTCAGCGGCGCGGGTCCGGTCCGCCACGTGCGCCTGCCCGGCAACACGCTTCAAATTCGCGGTCAGGCCGTCTGCGCTTCCATCAAGGGACTGCCGTTCGAGCCCTGCTTCAATCTCGACAAGCGCGACGAGCGTTCGTTCCGCGGCTCGGTCTCGGGCATGGGTTTCGCCTATTGCGATTTCCGCCATCAAGGTGCCTCGCAGATGCTGATCGCGCGCTCGATATCGCGACCGCGTTCGCTGCATGCGCGGGAAGAAGCGCGTTCGGCCGACGCCTCGCGGGCCGAAGTAACCGCACGGGTCGAGACGCCGGCGGTCGAGAGCGCCAGGCTCGAGCCGGTGAAGCCGGATCCCGCCAAATCCGATACTGCGAAATACGAACCCGCCAAGGCCGAAGCCGCGCCGGAGCTGCGCCGCTCGACCGACTGATCCCGTCGACACTTCCCCGTAGTCGTACTGACCGGCCTCTTCACGTGCTGGTAGCAACTCCCGTTGCAGGTTGACGCCCGGCTGAAAGGCCGGGAGGCGGTTCAACCCACGGGATCAACATGCCGCTATATTTTTTTCGGATCAGCAATGGCCGCTACGCCGGCGCGTCCGACCATGGATCCGAATTCGAGACCCGCGAAGCCGCCTGGGCCGAGATGACCAAGGTCAGCAGCAACCTGCTCGGCAGCATCTCGCGCAGCCTCAAGCAGAACTCCGAATGGCAGATGGAACTGCTGGACGAGAGCAAGAAGCCGGTATTCCGGATTCGCCTCGTTGCGGAGTCGGTTGGCTAGTCGCCGGCTGTCCTGCCTCGGCACCCGAAACGGGAGCCGCCAATCCGCGCGTGAGTGGCCGTCAGGAATTGAAGCAGACGTCCGTGGAACTACGGTGAGCCGTATTAACCCTGGATTGTAACCTCGCATCTACTGTTTCGAAAAGTATATGCAGCCGCGCGGTCCAGCGCCGCTGCGCTGCCCGTGTCGCCAGTTGTGGCCCCGCAGCGCCAGCCAGAAAGAAAACGAGATGTCGAAGCTGTCCATTCGAGCCAAGGTCATTGCCGTGATCGCGTTCATGCTGATTGCGATGTCGGGCATGGGCCTGCTGGCGGTCCGCAGCATGCAGGTGATCAACGCGCATACGGTCGAGATTGCCTCGAACTGGCTCCCCAGCGTCCGCGTCCTCGGCGACCTGCGCACGGATATCAACCTGTTCCGCATTGCGCTTCGGGCACATGTGATGGCCAATACGCTGGAAGGCAAAGCTGGCGTCGACAAGCGGCTGGCCGGCATTCTCGACCGGATCGCAAAGGATCGCACGGCCTATGAGCCGCTGCTGTCCACCGCCGAAGAGCGCGCGATGTACGAGAACTGGTCGCGCGCCTGGGATCGATACGTCAAGGGCATCGACACCGTGATCGACCTGTCGCGCAAGAGCGTCGGCAAGATTCCGGTCGAGGCCAGCGAGGCCATCTCGAAGACCGTCGCGGTCGTTGCCGCCGAGTCCGATGCGCTGCTGGAAAAGTCCATCAACTACAATAATGCCGGTGCCGATACGGCCACCAGGCAGGCAGCGGAAGGTTACAATTTCGCGTTCTGGACCGTACTGGGCATCATCGTCGCCGTGATGATCTGCGGCTTTGCCGTCGGCCTCTATCTCGTGCGCGACCTGTCGAACGGCATCGCCTCGATCGTCAAGCCGATGCAGGCGCTGGGAAGCGGAGATCTTTCCGCAGAAGTCGGCCGCCGCGGCGAGAAGACCGAAATCGGCGTCATGGCCGATGCGCTGCAGGTGTTCAAGGATGCGCTGATCGCCAAGAAGGCCGCCGACGAGGCCGCCGCGGTCGACGCGGAAGCGAAGATCGAGCGTGGCCGGCGCGTCGACAGCATTACCCGCGACTTCGAAGCCTTGATCGGCGAGATCGTCGACA
>JAQSDT010000546.1 GCA_029946075.1 bacterium
TTGCTGCAAAGGGGATGGTCAAACGACTGGCTTAGCATCGTGCACGAGGTCGACCATGACCATGGTCTGGTTCGGCGCATGTTCAGGGCCGCGCGGTATGAGCATCATCTTTGCGGTGAAATCACTATCTACCGAGGGACAACTAGCCTTGATCCAACGGCAGCTACTAATGGGTTATCTTGGACCGAGAGCCGGGATGTGGCTTGCTGGTTTGCATTTCGGTATCCCGGAGCTCCGATAGTACTTTCTGCGCGCATTAATGCATCGGAGGTCGCCTACTACGACAATGCCAAACTCGAGCAGGAAGTGATACTCCGCCATGCGATTCGGAGCTCTTTAGATCCCGATCCATCCACCTGGAGAGAAGGGATGGAGCGCCATGCAGACCTGCTGCGGAGGGTCTGACGAATTGGGTATCAAAGGCGCCTGCGTTGATTTGGTTCAGTTTATTATAGGAGGTGCGCCGCGTTCCGCCTCCCTAGTCGGTGCGTACGAATAGATTGTCGCGGTGCCATGCGAGCTGTTTGCGGTGATGCGATGTCAGGGCGAGTGAAGCGGACCATTTGAGTGCTGAGCGAGCAGCGTCCGTCAGACGCGTGTGAAATCGCGTCCAATCGTGACCCCACCCCAGACTGAACGTATGCCTTTGATTAATGCTGGGATAACGCACCTTTCCAGAGGGGTCGCGGGTGGGCGCGAAACGCGTCCCTGCCAATTCCAATCTTTCGTAACGAAATCAATGCGCTGAGCCGATTTAGAGACGGGGTCACAGTTGGAGGCGATTTTGCACCAATGGCCTCGAATTCTTCTTCTTCCGCGTGGAGCGCACGCGCTTCGACGTGAAGTTCAAGCCGATCGGCGATTGGCCGCTCTCAGATGAGTCAATCGGCACACGTGAGGTCGCGTCGCACGCCAGGCTGCGTCGTGCTGATCCCGAGATGCTGCGCACGGCCTTTCGGCGGTGTCACAACTTTATCCACGGGAACGAGGGGATGCCGAAGGATGCGGCCTTCTGGCAGTTCCTCTACCTCATCTTCGCCAAGATGCATGACGAACGGCAGCCGAACGACGCGCGCCGATTTTGGGCAGGTAGATTCGAGAAAAATGGACAGCTCATCGACGAGCAGTTCGATCCTGCCGGGCAGAAGGCGATCCGCAAGCGAATCGAACCACTTTTCGACGAAGTGAAGAAGAAGTACTCGACAGTCTTTAGGGGCAACGAAGAGATCACGCTCTCCGACCGTGCCCTTGCGTTCATGGTGTCGGAGCTTGCGAAGTATGACTTCGGGCGCACCGACGTCGACGCGAAGGGTGCCGCGTACCAGGAGATCGTCGGCACGAACCTACGAGGTGATCGCGGCCAGTACTTCACCCCGCGTGGTGCAATCAAACTGGTTGTCTCGATGCTCGACCCCAAGCCGGACGAACGCGTGCTCGACCCGGCGTGCGGCACCGGTGGCTTCCTCATCGCCACGCTCGCGCACCTCGCGCACGGATTTCAGAAGGAGAAGGGCATCGAGCCCGGTGCCGAGTCGACGCAGGAGTTCCTTTCCGTCCAGGAGCGGCTCGCCGAGTTCGTGAAGAAGAATCTGTTCGGTGCTGACTTTGATCCGTTTCTTGTGCGCGCGGCCCAGATGAACGCCGTCATGGCGAGCAACGCCGAGGCGCATCTCTTCAACATCAACTCGCTCGAGTTCCCGGCGGGCCATTTGCCGGGCCTTGCCGAGGCTGAGAAGCTCGCGAAGTTGGGCACGATGGACTTGGTGATGACGAACCCACCCTTCGGCTCCGAGATCCCCATCGCCGATCCGAACATCCTTCGGAATTTTGATCTCGCGCACATCTGGGAGCGCGCGGACGACGGCGGCTTCAGGAACACGGGCCGCTTGCAAGGTAGCGTCGTTCAACGGCACCTTCACCCTCGGCGCTGCGGTGACGTTTCTGGTGACCGTGGCCAATGTCCCGATTTTCTCGATTGGCGCGCCATTCTGGGCGGTGATCATCGGACTTGCCGTGTCCTGGGCGCTTGAGAGGAACGATTTCAAGAAGCTTGCCGTCGACTAGAGTAAGTTCGCGCAGTGTTGGGACTGGCACGAGTGCCGAGCAGCAAGGAGTAGCCATTTTATACCCGCCGACGTGGCCCAATTAGGGTCAGGACTCATAAAATCCACCATACGATAGCAGCGACGAGGCAGACGGAGGCGAGGAAGTTTCTCGCCAGCCTGTCGTAGCGAGTTGCGATCCGCCGGAAGTCCTTGAGCCGGCAGAAGGCATTCTCGATACGGTGTCGTTGTTTATAGGCCTTCCTGTTGAAGCCGAATGGCAGCTTGCGGTAGGCCTTGTTGGGAACGACGGCCCTGGTGCCGCGATCCTTAAGCCATTGCCGCGGCGGAGCGCGTTCGTAGGCCTTATCGCCCAGAAATTGCTCGGCCGTCTTGGTTCGGCGGATGACGCGTTCAGCCAGCGGACAATCGTGCGCCTCGACGCGCACGTCTTTCGAGTGGACCAGCGGCTATGTCAGCCGCATGACGGCCGACATCACGGAACTGGACAAGCTTCTGAGCAAATATGGCCCTGAGGCGAAGCCGATCCGCGTCGCACTCAGGGGCGAGGTCGCCCCGTTGATCGACTCGATCTTGCAGGGGCGCCGGCCGGCACGGACAAAGGTCATGGCGACTCGGTACTCTACATGCTGCGCGAACTGACGCCGGCCAACAAGGTCCAGGCTTCGATCCAGGCGCGCGCCCTGCAGGTCAGCGCCGACTTGAACCAGACTCAGCTTTCCCTGATACCCCATGCACCGGCTCGGCCACTGGGTGCGCGAGCTGGGTCGCTTCAGCCTACCCCATGCCATCCGCAAGGTGACGGGTGATCCCGCTCATATCTATGGCATCCTCGATCGCGGCCGCATCGAGGTCGGCGCCTGGGTCGACCTGATGTTATTTAATTCCGCCATTATCCGGATTGACCGCGCCCGGTCTGCGCGGCGTCTGGGTCAACGGAACGCAAGTCATCGACGGCTAGGATCATCCGAAGGTT
>JAQSDT010000547.1 GCA_029946075.1 bacterium
TGACGCGTTTTCTTCACGCGAACCGGTTCCCACGTCGCTCGAAAACGCTTTAGGCCGCCGCGGAGTGTGCCTCGCCCTGCAGCTTGCGCTTGCGCCAGATCGATCCCACCACGAGCACGATGATGATGCCGGCGATGCCGAACAGCACCTCGCCGCCATGGCCGTTGTTGGTGAACTGCGGACCGATGCCGACTGCCTTGAGAATACCGTCCAGCGCAACACCGACCGGCCCGTTGAAGAAGGCGTGCATACCCGGCTGAACGACCGGGTCGGTCGCCATCACCTCGCCGGCGATCCAGCCGAGCAAGGCCGCGCCGGCCCATACCAATGCGGGCATACGCGTCAGCAGCGCCATGATCAGCGCCGCGCCGGCGACGATCAGGGGAACGCTGATGGCAAGGCCGATGACCAGCAAGGGAATGCTGCCATTGGCCGCCGCGGCCACCGCGATGACGTTGTCGAGGCTCATCACGATGTCGGCAATCGCGACGACCTGAACGGCCGCCCACAGATGGGACGCCGCATCGACGTCACCCTCGCCTTCGTGTTCCGGCACCAGCAGCTTGGCGGCGATCCACAGCAGCGCGAGGCCGCCGACCAGCTTGAGGAACGGCAAGCCCATCAGCGTCACCACGATGCCGGTGAAGATGATGCGCAGGAAAACGGCGACGCCGGCACCCAGCACCATGCCCCAGAACCGCTGGCGCGGCGGCAAGCCCCGGCAAGCCATCGCGATGACGAGCGCGTTGTCGCCCGACAGCAGGATGTTGATCCACATGATCTTGCCGAGGGCGACCCAGAAGGCCGGTTGCTGCATCTCGGCCTGGAACTGCGTGAAGAACCCGGTAATCGAAGCGGGATTCAAAATTTGCCAGAGCCAATCCACAGCATTCCCCCAAAGCTTGCGTATGCGCGGCTATTGCTGCCGCCGTTCGATCGATTTAGCCGACGATTTCGTTGCCGGAGAAGAACTGCGCGATCTCGATCGCAGCGGTTTCCGTCGCGTCGGAGCCGTGCACCGAATTCTCGCCGATCGACCTGGCATGCACCTTGCGAATGGTGCCGTCGGCGGCCTTCGACGGATCGGTCGCGCCCATCACATCGCGATATTTGAGGACGGCGCCTTCGCCTTCCAGCACCTGCACGACGACCGGACCGGAGGTCATGAAGTCGACCAGTTCGCCGAAGAACGGGCGCGCCTTGTGAACGGCGTAGAAGGTTTCGGCCTGCGCGCGGGTCATCTGAATGCGCTTCTGGGCCACGATCCGCAAGCCGGCCTTCTCGATCAGCGCGTTGACGGCGCCGGTCAGATTGCGCTCGGTCGCGTCGGGCTTGATGATCGAGAAAGTACGTTCGATGGCCATGTCTTCGTCCTTGCAAAACAACTGGTTGGAGGATTGGCCGGGCTTATATCGGCGCCATCCCGGTACGGCAAGCGACCCGGTGACGCGCCTGCCACCCGCTTTTGCCGTGGTTTTGAACCGCGAACCGGCCAGCCGGGCGCTTCGGTCGCTCCAAATTACAGCAATTTCACAAAGGTGAACCCATTCTGACACGGCCATGCCGCCGCCGTTCAGCATCCAGCCGGTAGATTTACGGTCGATCTCACCGATGGCGCGACAGGCGCCTGAACCCTGAGGAGATGACCATGTTACGCAAACTCTCGCTCGTTGCAGTTGCTGCGGCCTCGCTCGGCGCCGCCGCGCTGGCGCCGACTTCCGCCTCGGCCTGGGGTGGCGGCTGGCATCACGGTTGGCACGGCGGCTGGGGCGGTCCCCGCATCGTCATCGGCGGCCCGGCCTATTACGGCGGCGGATACGGCTATGGCGGCGACGGTTGCTACGTCCGCCGCCTGGTCCCCACCCCCTGGGGTCCGCGCTGGCGGCTGGTGAACCGCTGCTACTGATCTGATTTGAGCTCCCCCTGACTACGCCCCGGCCATCGCGCCGGGGCTTTTTTCGTTCGGTGGTGGAACCAGCCAACCGGCAGCAAATCGCGCCTGCGGTCGAATGCATGCGACCAAATCACATCGAAACCAATTACCGCGCCGTGACTTGAACCAGCAACAGATCGCCAGAACCTTGCACGCCCTGTGAGGTGGAACCCGTCAAGGAAAACCCAAGGAAAATCCATGGACAGCCGAATCAGCAGCGATACCGAACAGATCGATCACAAGACCTGCGTCTCCATCTGCGACGCCGTCGGCGAACGGTTGCAGCAGAGCATGAAGCCGGAAACCGAACCAACGCCTCGCTTGCGCGAGCTGCTGGATGCGCTCCAACGGCACGACGGCGACCTGCATTAGCGCATCATTTGGGCCGATATCGGCGGATAAATGAGTTGCGTTTGGCGGCGGCTCCGGTGACAAGGCCGCATGCTTTCCATCACCGATATATCGATCCGCATCGCCGGGCGGCTTTTGATCGACGACAGCACGGTGCAGATCGTGCCGGGCGCGCGCGTCGGCTTCGTCGGCCGCAACGGCGTCGGTAAATCGACGCTTTTCCACGCCATCCGTGGCGATCTTCCGACCGAATCCGGCAGCATCACGTTGCCGCCGCGCTGGCGCATCGGCAGCCTCGCGCAGGAAGCGCCGGACGGTCCCGAAAGCCTGATCAACGTCGTGCTCAAGGCCGATCTGGAGCGCGACGCGCTGCTTCATGAGGCCGAGACCGCCGACGATCCGCATCGCATTGCCGAGATCCAGACCCGGCTGGTCGACATCGACGCCCATTCCGCACCGGCGCGCGCCGCGGCCATCCTCAGCGGCCTCGGATTTTCCACCGCCGACCAGGCGCGGCCCTGCGCGGAGTTCTCCGGCGGCTGGCGCATGCGCGTGGCGCTGGCGGCGACGCTGTTCTCGGCGCCCGACCTGTTGCTGCTCGACGAGCCCACCAACTATCTCGACCTCGAAGGCACGCTGTGGCTGGAAGACCATCTCGCCAACTATCCCCGCACGGTGATCGTCATCAGCCATGACCGCGACCTGCTCGACACCTCCGTCGATCAGATCC
>JAQSDT010000548.1 GCA_029946075.1 bacterium
AGAATGAATCAATCTCGATCAGGCTCTCAGGAGATTCCAGATGACGCCGCTGATGATGGCAGCCCTCGGTGCGTTGATGGTCGCGACAGCGTTCCTGTCCGGCCTGTTCGGCATGGCCGGCGGCATGATCCTGATCGGCGTCTTGCTGATGCTGATGCCGCTGCCGACGGCGATGGTGCTGCACGCGATCACGCAAATGGCCTCCAACGGCTGGCGCGCCTTCCTGTGGCGGGCGCATATCCGCTGGCGGCCGGTGTTCGTCTATCTGATCGGCTGCGCGCTGGCGCTCGGCGTCTGGTCGCTCACCCGTTACGTGCCGGACAAGCCGATCGCGCTGCTGCTGCTCGGCGTGACGCCGTTCATGGCGCGGCTGATGCCGAAGAGCCTGAAGCCCAATCCGGACAGCATCTGGCAGGGCAGCTTCTACGGCTTCATGTGCATGGGGCTGATGCTGATGACCGGCGTATCGGGCCCGCTGATGGACACGTTCTTCCTCGGCGGCAAGTTCGACCGCCGCGAAATCGTCGCGACCAAGGCCACCTGCCAGGTCGCCAGCCATCTGACCAAGCTCGTCTACTTCGGCGGCATCATCGACCAGGCCGCGACGCTCGACCCGGTGCTGGCCGGCGTTGCCATCGCCGCTTCCATGCTCGGCACCACGCTGGCGCGGCGCATTCTCGAAGCGATGAGCGACGCGCAGTTTCGCACCTGGGCCAATCGCATCATCACGACCGTCGCCGGCTATTACATCCTCTATGGCGGCTGGCTGCTGTTCACGCGCAACAGCGCACTGGCGTTTTGAGTTCTCCCCCCAGGCGGAGGAAGCCGTGACGGAAGCGACAGATGCATTGGTGCTCGATCTCGTCGAATGGATCGCACGGGAGCCGCGGCTTTATACCGAGGTGATCGAGACCTGGCGGACCTCATGCCCGCGTCTCACGATATGGGAAGACGCCGTCGATCGCGGTTATGTCGCGCGTGAGCCGGTTGCCGGGCAGGGAATTCGTGTCGCGGTCACCTCGTCCGGTGAAAAATTCCTGCGCGACCACGGCCGCGTGAATTGAACAAGACGCTACTTAGCAAGGCACGGTCGCATGTGGCCAAATAGGCTTTGGTCGTCAGCGGCCCTTGTCGATCGAATTGTCGTTCTCCACGACATCAGGTTGGAAATGAAGAAGCTCTTCGTTCGGGTTGGCCTGCCCCTTTATGGTACTCCGGTGAATGCGCACACAGCGATTGCGAAGCCTACCATTACTGCTCCGATTTCTTCAGGCGAGCGCTACGGCAAAAGCTCCGGCGCCAAGGCCAGAGAAATACCCCAAGAGCCCGATGATGGTGGCAATCGCAAAGTCCTGAACTTTGTCTGCTTCCGAGGCAAAGAGAAGACCAAAGCTGATAAATAGGGCAAGCGCTGGAATAGAAATGAAGGCCCAAAGGTAAGGGCTCAGCCGCGTGAGCTTGTCGACCTTTTCTTCCAACGCAGGTTTATGCGCCGGTTCTGGTGGCGGGGGAGGTCTATTCCAAACCTTGGCGTATGCTGATGCCATCGGGTGAATGTTCAAGGTTAGCCGCTTTCCAACTAGTCTTTCGCCCGCGTCACGCCAATTTTGAACTGAATCTCTGGTTTCATTTGTAATGCTATTAAGGATCTCCATATCCCTTCGCATCGATCGCACGAGAGAAGTGATCTGGGCGATGCGGTCAATGTTTTCCTTCGGGTTCACGACATCATTGGTGGCGTCCACAGCTTTTGTCAGATTGCTTATGGCAGCTTGCTGGACTTTGACATTTTCGAACAAGACCTCGGCAAAAGATTGATCGAGTGCAATTCGGCTGATGAGGTCATTGTGAGTTTTTCCCACAACGTCGGTCACGGTTGACATCGCAAAAACACTAAAGCCCAAGGCGAGAAAAGCGCAGTAAATAAACATAATGCGCTGCCAGTTACTGAATGGCCGTCGCCAAAATGGATGGTAACCTTCGATCTGCATGCTGTGCCCCTCCAAGATCCGACGAAGTTGCCATTCGGCACTTGAGGTTGCAAGGAGCTTGTCGCTTCATCGATACGTGTACGTATAACGACGCATTACAGAAGTGCGAAAGCCTATTGACGTGATAGCGAGGCTTTCAGGTTCGGACGAACAGCAAGTCGCAGTTTGCTTCTGCTTGAGTCTGCTTCTACGTCCGCTGACAATCACATTCGCGCGCGCCGCGCCCGGCGGCATTGACTCGCATGGAGCGATCTGGCCAAATTCATGCAATCGCATGCAAATTGGCAAGCCCATTTGACCGCGTGCCACAGCAGGACGGGAAACGCCCCATGATCGACCTTTATTACTGGACCACGCCGAACGGCCACAAGATCACGATCTTCCTCGAGGAGACCGGGCTGCCCTACAGGATATTCCCGGTCGAGATCGGAAAGGGTGACCAGTTCAAGCCGGAGTTTCTGAAGATCGCGCCGAACAACCGGATTCCGGCGATGGTCGATCACGAGCCGAAGGGCGGCGGCAAGCCGATCTCGATCTTCGAATCCGGCGCGATGCTGCTCTATCTTGCCGAGAAGACCGGCAAGTTCCTGCCGACCGATCTCCACGGCCGCTACGATGCGATCCAGTGGACGTTCTGGCAAATGGGCGGGCTCGGGCCCATGGCCGGGCAGAACCATCACTTCCGCAACTACGCCGTCGACAAAATTCCGTATGCGATCGACCGCTACGTCAACGAAACCAACCGGCTCTACGGTGTGCTCAACAAGCGGCTGGCGGATCGCGAGTTCATCGCCGGCGATTATTCGATCGCCGACATGGCGAGTTACCCCTGGGTTGTGCCCTATAAGAACCAGGGCCAGAACATCGACGATTTCCCGAACCTGAAGCGCTGGCTGGAGACGATCGGCGCGCGGCCAGCAACCGTACGCGCCTACGCCAAGGCAAAGGAGGTCAATCCGAACTTCGGCCAACCCGCGATCCGCACCGACGAAGAACGCAAGTTGCTGTTCGGGCAGACT
>JAQSDT010000549.1 GCA_029946075.1 bacterium
GTGTCGTTCCCGGCGGCGACGGCGGCAACGCTGCTGGAAGCGGTCCGCGCCCAGATGCTGCGCGAGGAGCAGACCCTGATCGCCATCCGCGAGGGTCGCTATCAGGGCAGCTACGGCAAATCTTGATCGAGCGGAGAACAGCGATGAGTCAACGGGACGAGTTTCACAATCTGGACAATGCGGCGGACGGCCTGTTTCGCGATCTTGCGGCCGGCGTCACGACGCGGATTTTCTCCGGCGAGCAGGCGATGCTCTCGGTGGTGACGCTGGCGCCGAATGCGCAGGGCACGCTGCATCATCACCCCGAGGAACAATGGGGCGTGCTGCTCGACGGCTCCGCCATTCGCGTCCAGGGCGGCGAGGAGATCGAGGTGAAGAAGGGCGATTTCTGGCGCACGCCGGGCAATGTGCCGCACACCATGCGCGCTGGACCGGACGGTGCGCGCGTGCTTGACATCTTCAGCCCGCCGCGGCCGGAATACAAAAAGGCCGGATCGGGTTTCGGCAACTAGCTTCTGCTTTGGCGCATTTTCTTCGAGCGAACCGGTATCCACTTCGCCTGAAGACGCTATGGTGAGCGCTGCGAACATAAACAAGAAAAGCGCAGCGGAAAATGGAGGAGGGAAGTATGAAGATTACCAGACGTAAATTGCTGGCGGCTTCGGCCGCTCTCATGGCGGCGCCGTCGCTGGTGCGGGCGCAGCAGGCCAGGAACATGACGCTGGTGGTGCCGTTCCCACCGGGCGGCTCGACGGATGCGATGGCGCGGCTGCTGCAGTCGCATCTGCAGACCAGGCTCGGTCGCACCGTGCTGGTGGAAAACAAGTCGGGCGCCGCCGGCTCGCTCGGCGCCATTCAGGTCGCCAAGAGCGCGCCCGACGGCGCGACGTTCCTGGTGACGTTCGATTCGCACGCGGTGATCCCCTCGATCCTGGAAAAGCCGGGCCTCGATGTCGAGAAGGACCTGATGCCGGTATTTCTGGTCGGCACCGCGCCTTACGTGCTCGCCGCCAATGCCAGCCGTCCCTACAACACCATCGCCGACGTGATCGCGGCCTGCAAGGCAACGCCGGGCGCGGTGAAATATGCGTCCGTCGGCATCGGCACGCTCGGCCATCTCGCCATGACGGTGCTCGGCAAGAAGGCCGGTGTCGAGATCACGCACGTGCCCTATCGCGGCGGCGGGCCGGCCATGAACGACGTGCTCGGTGGCCACGTCGATCTCATCATCGGTTCGGCGGCGCTGGTGACGGCGCAGCTCGGCACCAATATGCTGCGTCCCATCCTGCAAATGGGCCGCGAGCGGCTGCCGGTGCTGAAGGATACCCAGACCGCGATCGAGGCCGGCTATCCCGATTTCGAGACGCTGGCCTGGTGGGGCATCTTTGCGCCGAAGGACACCCCGGCCGATGTCATCGCGAGCATGGCGAAATCCGTGAAGGAAATCCTGAGCGAACCGGCCGTGGCCGCAAACCTGAAGGAGACGCAGCAGATGTCGCTTCTGCTGGCCGATGCCAGGGATTTTCAGACGTTCTTTGCCAAACAGGTAAGCGTCTGGGGGCAGGTGGTGCGGGAGAACAATATCAAGGCGTAGCGTCAGCGCCATCGACACCTGGAGGCCGGCGCATGCGCCGGCCGATCGGTCTCGGTGTTCAGCCCTGGCCCTCGACGCCAACGAGGCGTGCCGAACTGCAGGCATCGCGGATGCTTTTCAGTCCCTGATAGACCGGACCGTTGTAAAACGACTCCCATGCGGCGACCGACGGGAATTCCAGCAACACGATCCGGCGCGGCTCCCAGTCGCCCTCGTAAACCTTGTGGGCGCCGCCGCGCGCGAGATATCTGGCCCCCGCCGCTTCCAGCGCGGGTTTTACGCCGGACATGAACTCCTGATATTGCTTCGCGTCGCGGATTTCGACGTCGAAGATGACGTAGGCTGGCATTCTCTATCCCTCGGCTATTTCCTTGTCGCAACACGGCTCTGGCGCAACCGGCCGTGTGTTGAGCCAGTATGCCATGAAAGGAGCAACTGTCATGACCATTGCGATCAGGTTAGCCGAGAGGGATTTGAGCGAAAGGCGTTGCGGGACGGCGAAGGGTTGGCGATCAAGCTCGGACCGGCGCGCCCCGCGATGACTGAAACGATGAAGCCGAATTTCCTTCACTTCACGAAGACAGGGGCCCGGCGAAACACCGGGCCCCTGCTGAATCAATGCTTCTTCGTGTTGCTGCCGGTCGTCGTCTGATGGCCGGGTGCGTATTCAGAAGCACCGGGAGCGGTCGATTTGGTTGCCTTCTGCATCTTGTGACCCGGGGCGTATTCCGAGGCGCCGGGCGCCGTCGATTTGGTGGCGTCCTGCATCTGGTGACCGGGCGTCTTGTTCGGGACGCCCTGGGCCGTTGCCGCGGTAGCGAATGCGAGCGTGCCGGCGATGATGATAGGTCTCAAAAGTCTCATGATGTGCTCCATGCTTGGAGTAGACCTAACGCCATGGCGGTTGCGGCGTTCCGGGGGAGCGGTAACGGAATGCGGGAAAAACAGGCAGTTCCTTGGAGTTCCCTTTTCCGGGATGAGGCCATATCGGCAAAGGCGCAACGCCGCCTGAGCGGAATATGATCGCTTGGCGGCGCTGGTCAGTTACCGGGCCCCTGAAATTCCCCGGCTCAATTTCAAGACCAGCAAGTCCAATGCCAAGATGGCCGAATCGATTTGGCACAGCACGGCCAGGTATGTGCGTGCAGAATAATCGCAAGCGCCCGCTTCGGTGCCGGAGCTGTCCCAATGTGTCATGCTGCGCGACAAATTCGGGAAAATTCGGCAACGCAGGAACCTGGTGGGCGCGCGGCAGGCCGGCACAGCCGATCGACCGGAAACGTCCTGGCGCTAGATGATATGGATGTCGTTCAAATGTGCCTGCAATTGCGCGACCGTAATATTGGACAGCGTCACGGTATCGGCGTTGTCATACGTGATGACGGCGCCGTTCTTGGTATCCTTGGCGTGACCGACGACGCTGGCAGCGGTTGCAAACAGCGAATGATCGAATTCGAGCAGGTCGATGCCAAGCTCGAAGTTCTTCACGGTGTCCTTGCCGAAAGCGCCGCGGAACAGAAACGCATCCGACTTTCCGGTCTCGCCTGTCAGTTGATCGGCGCCGCCTTGCCCAACGATCAGGCTTCCGGTGCCCAGCCCGGCCAGCTGGTCGCCCTTGGATGTGCCGAAGAGCGCGAGATTTCCGAGCGTGCCGGCATTGCCGGCGAGATCGACCGCACTCGCCTGGAAACGGTGAACGGTATCGCTCAGGCTGTTGAGCGTGATGCTCCAATGCCCGGATGAATCGGCCGTCGTCTTGCCCGCCAAAGAAGTGCCGTCATAGAGCGAAACGGTCGCTCCCTTTTCGGAGTCGCCGCTGATCACCGTGGATGTCGTTTTCTTCTGCGCGGTCTGGATGATGTCACTGATTGTGGTGACGGGGGCCGAGTTATCGAACATGAAAGATAGCGAGGCAGAACCGTAGTTTCCGCCGGCGTCTATCTCGCTTGCTTCGATGGTGTGTTGACCCGCGGACAATCCGACTGGTGTAAATTTCCACAAACCTGTCCAGTCAGCGGTTGCCGTTGCGGTAGTCGGGGTCCCGTCAATGCTGAAATGAACAACCGTGTTCGCATCTCCAAAGCCCGTCAACGTTGGATTCGACGTCACCAGGTCGCTGGACGACGAGCCGGTGTCGGAAAACAGATTCATGCCGGTTAGTACAGGAGCCTTTGTGTCCCCCGTGAGTTGCAGGGCGAAGCTAGCAAGACCGGGTGTTCCATCGAATCCGACCCAGAATGAGTCTGCCGGGCCGCTGGTCAGGATCGCGATCGAAGCGGAAAGATTGTCGGCCACCGATGGCGTAAAAGACGCGCTGAAGTGGGTGGGGTCTAGCTGTACGATAGGCCCCAGCGATCCTCCCGTTACCGAAATATCACTGCGGTCAAAACTCAGAACGGGCTGGTTGAATGTGAAGGTGATCGAAACGACCTGTCCGGCGTGCAGCTGTGTCGCATCTGCCGAGACATGCGCAATCGGTGCATTCAGACTTACTGCAGGTCCCGTATCAAACTGCAGCAATTCCGTGTGCTTCAGCGTCGCAACTAATTCGTCGACGGAATATAGCTGAAACCCATTGTCGACGGGTATCCACCACCAAGCCGTTGCCGCTCCGGGGAGATGAAGGACATCGCTACCGCGACCTCCGTCGATAATCCGCGTTCCGCTCTCAAATGCGGTTGGGTCAGCCCAGTTGAACTGGTCTGCGCCGTCTCCTCCCAAGACGAATTGATCCGCATCGGAAATTTCGATGATGTCCCCTTCAGTCGTTCCTGCGACGATCTGAATCGTGGGACGGGTGTGTCCGATTTCATATGACGCATCCCACCAGGGTGTTCCGCTTCGCAATGCTTCGCCAAGGGTGGTTGCGTACAATGCACTTTCCAAGTTGGCCGCATCAGTCACCACGATATGCGTGTCGGCGACATAATGTGCGATCAAATGGTAGTTGATTGGATTTAAGGTTTGCCCAACACTGACATCGTGTAGAAAAGCATCGGATCCAACGCGGAAAAGCCCTCCGAGTTGACCAAGAGCGGAGATTGGGTCTTTCGAATCAATGAAGTTTGTAATGGTGTCGTGCACCGGCGTGACGTCCGCACCCGGCGTGCCCCAAGTATAGCCATCGACCTTGGCTGAACCGATATCCTCGTTCATGAAATATTGGAGCATGGCTCCGCCGAGGCTATGGCCCGCAACGAATACGTGCTGGATATTTGCAGAACTGATATATGCTTTGATTGCTTCTACCAGAGGCGCAAATTTTGAATAATGGAGGACGAATTCCTCAGACACCGCGCCTGCCAGAGCGTCTCGAATGAACGGTAGAAAGTCTTCAGGCAAGCGGGTATCACCGCGAAACGATATTGCCAGCGCGGTCTCTTGGTGATCGCCTATGCTGACTAGGCCTGACAAGACCAAGGCGCGCGCTTCTTCATTTCCAAGTTCGAACTGTATTTGATCTGCGATTGAATCTAGGGAAGCTTCGTATTTTCCATCTTCGAAGCGAAATCTAATTGTTCCGTTGTCGCCGCTCGAAAGATTGAGCTCAGCGGCTGTGACTGCGTGCCAATTTCTACCAACCGCGGCTTCCGGACCATCGTAGACGTCGCTCGCGAGTTGAGCCATTTCGTCGACTATGCTGCCCGACTTCAAGGAAACAACGTTCGCTATCGGGTCGGGCGTGTGCTCCGGCGTCGCCAGAAACGAATGCGTGCCGCTCGCGTCCTGATAGTACCCAACGATCAGGCCGGAATTGTTGATGCCGCTTAGTGTCGTCGGCATATTTCCAAGCGGATAGTCGATAGTGGTGTAGGCGCCGCCGCTATAAAGGAAACCATGCGACGAACCCAAATGATACTGATCGACGAAAACGTTGTAGGAGCCCACAATCTCGCCGAGATCGTTGATGCCGCCTGCGATGTTGTTGGGTGTTCTTCCATCGCCGAGGTCAAAAGGCGGATTGAGCCCGGAATATTGTCCGTCGATGACCGAGAAGCTGTAGCTTGCACCGGTAAACACGCTTCCATAGTAGCCGACATAGTCTCCGGCGTTGTTGATGCCGGTTACGCCGGTGCCTCCGCCCGTGCTCACAGACGTATAGGTGCCTGCGCTGTACACAAAGCCTGACTGGAAGGGGTAGTTGGGAGAGATGCTGTAGTAGCCGACGATCTCGCCAAAATCGTTGATGTCGGTCGCTACCGTGAACGGATAGGTGGCGAGCGGACTGTCGATCGTCGTGTAGGTCCCGTTGGAATACAGGAACCCGTGCATGTAGTGATTGGACGTATTGTCGGCATAGGCGCCGACGATATCGCCAGCGTTATTGATCCCGAAGACGTTGGTGTAATAGGCATCGGGAACGCTGATCGTCGTGTAGGTCCCGCCACTGTAGAGGAAGCCGTAGGAGAAGAAGCCCCCAAGGTCATAGGTGCCGACGATCTGTCCGAGATCGTTGATGTCGTATGCGTAGGCATTTGCGCCGGCAGGTCCGATCGACTGAAAGCTGTAGCTGGTCATATGAATTCGCCTTCTCCGGCATGACTAGTCTTTGCCGGAGAAAGTGCCCCGGCCTGAAATGAATTGCGGTGATGCGATCACCCCCAAAAAGGGCAGGCTAATTTAAACGCGCTGATTGAATCAACGGCTGATTCGATCTGCTTATTATAATACCGCCAACGGCGCGCCTTCAGACTTGGCCGGAAGTCTTTTGGTTGCAATGTGCGGTCGCCAAACGGGCAGGGCGATGGATCCGGCAGCGCCATGCGGACTTTTCCGCTGCGCGGCTGACGTCTTCGAAATTCTTCGAGGCCTAGTTGGTGGCAGCACCTTAGCTCCTGCTCTGTGCAGGCGATCACGGTCGATACCTCGCTCATCGAGCGAGCTATGTCGATAATTCCGGAATGGCCGCAGCCGCTTCCGTAGCGGACTTGTGCAAGAGACTTGTGCAAGATATGGCGCCCCAGTCGGCGGAGTTTCCGAGGCTGGCGATCCCCCCTTTGCTCTGGTATGAAAATCGCCATACCCGCCCGCGCGGCGGGTCCGCGGTCCCGTAGCTCAGCCGGATAGAGCGACGGTTTCCTAAACCGTAGGTCGCATGTTCGAGTCATGCCGGGATCGCCAATTCCTCAGTCCGACGGTTTGACGCCGAGATCGCGCAGGATGCGCAGCATCACGTCGCTGTCGCGCTTGAAGATGCGGGCCGTCGTTTCGAAATCGGCTGGAGAAGACAGGATGAAGTTGGTCAGCATTTTCTGGACCGTGGGGTCGGTGCCGGCCTGAATCAGCAGCGCCGAGAGCCGATCGACGATATCCTTCGGCGTGCCTGATGGCACCGCGAAGGTGGTGAAGGCGCGCAGATCGTAGAAGTCGCCGACGGCGCCCTGTTCGGTCATGGTCGGCGCGTCCGGATAGGGCGGCAGGCGGCTGCCGACCACGCCGATCAAATTGCCGGTGCCCGCCTGGATGACCGGCGCCGCGGCCGCATAGCTTCCCGCCGCACCGTCCAGCGTCTGGCCCGCCACGTCATTCCACATCGGCGCCTCGCCGCGATACTGGATCACCTGAAACTTGATGCCGTATTGTTTGGCGATCGTCTCGATCAGGACGTGCGGCGTCGAACCGACGCCATACGATCCCCAGTTGATGCTGCCGGCCTTCCTGGCGTATTCGACGAATTCGCGAAGGTTGGTCGCACCGGTCTTCTTCGTTGCCACCACCGGGCCTCCGGCGCCGCTGACCATCGTCAGATAGACGAAGTCCTTTTCGGGATCGTAGGGAAGGTCCTTCACCGTCACGCGGTTCTGGATCAGCGACGAGGAGATCGTGCACAGGATGGTGGTGCCGTCGGGGTCTGCTCGTTTCGCTTCCGTCACGCCGATGGTGCCGCCGGCGCCGGCCTTGTTCTCGACGATAACCGTCTTGCCGATCTGCCGCGCCAGATAATCACCGAACGCGCGGGCGATGCCGTCGGTCTGGCCGCCGGCCGGATACGGCACGATGATGCGAAGCGAGCGTGCCGGCCAGGTGGACTGCGCCCGCGTTTGCACGGCGGGAGCGCAGATCAGCGCCGCCGAACCCGTCATGAACAATCGCCGTGTCAGCTTCTTCATTTTTCCTGCCCTTGGTCTGTGATTGCTTTTCTTGTTGTCCGGCTGCGAGGCCGCTTGCCGTTCATTCAATCAGCTTGGGCGCGACGATGATAGTTCGCTGTATGCCGCAATTTGCCGCTGCACCCGACGATCGAATCAATTCCATCGCGTAGAATATTGCGCAGGCCCTTGAAGCGGACTGCATGACCCGATCATGTCGGGATTGCCGTCGCTTCCGTTGATGTGGTTTGATACGCAAAACAATAAACCCGGGAGACACTGCGGTGACGGACGGACCCGATGGCGGCGCAGTGATGCGGCCCAGGCTTTTTCAGCCCCTGACCATTCGAAACCTGACCCTGAAGAACCGGCTCGTCGTACCGCCGATGGTCCACTATCGCTGCGACCCCGGCCACACCTGCGGCAGCTTCCATCTGGTGCATCTCGGTCGCTACGCGCTGGGCGGCTTTGGTCTGGTCTTTGTCGAGGCGACGGCGGTCGAAGAGGTCGGTCTCATCAATGAGCATGATCTCGGCCTCTGGAACGAGGTCCAGGTCGAAAGCTTCAGGCCGCTGATCGCGTTCATGCGGCGCGAGGGCACGGCGATCGGCGTTCAGCTCGCCCATGGCGGGCGCAAATCATCCTCGCAGACGGCGATGCAGGGCATGGGCCCGCTGACCGAGGAGAACCTCAAGGCGGGTGCCAAACAATGGGAGCCGGTCGGGCCGACGAGCGAGCCGGTCGCGCCGGGCTGGCTGACGCCGCGGCAACTCACCACGGCCGAATGCCGCGCGATGCCGGCGACCTGGGCCAACGCCGCACGCAATGCGGTGAAGGCCGGCTTCGATACCATCGAAGTGCACATGGCACACGGCTATTTGCTGGCGTCCTTTCTCTCGCCGGTCTCCAACACGCGCGACGATGAATATGGCGGCGACCGTGCGGGCCGCATGCGGCTGCCGCTGGATATCGTCGAGGCCGTGCGCCGAGAAATGCCGGCCACGATGCCGCTATTCGCAAGGGTTTCGTCCGTCGACGGCACGCGCGACGGCTGGAACATGGATGACACCGTGGCGCTGGCGCGCGAATTGAAGGCGCGCGGCGTCGACGTGATCGATTGTTCCTCGGGCGGGATTGGCGGAGCGGCTACGGCTGCCCAGGTCACACGCAGTCTCGGCTTCCAGGTTCCCTTTGCCGAGCGGGTTCGAAACGAAGCCGATATTCCCACGATGGCCGTCGGTCTCATCCTCGAGGCACAGCAGGCCGAAGCCATCATCGAAAACGGCCAGGCCGATCTGATCGCGGTCGGTCGTCAGTCGCAATACAATCCGAACATCGCGCACCACTGGTCGCACGACCTAGGCATCAACAATCGCTTCGAGGATTGGGACGCGGAATATGGCTGGTGGCTCGAGAAGCGGATCAGGACGATGCAAGGCTTTGCCACGCCCACGGGTACGGTCGTGCGGTCCGCCTGACCCTTGGCCAGCAGCGCCTTTAAGTCAGCGCGCACGCCTGCGCGCATATCACAAGCTGCGCCCGATGATCTCCTTCATGATCTCGCTTGCGCCGCCGAAGATGCGCTGCACACGGGCGTCGGCATAGGCGCGGGCAACCGGATATTCCCACATGTAGCCGTAACCGCCGTGCAGTTGCAGGCAGGTATCGACGACGCGTCCGTAACATTCGGTGAGCCAAAGCTTGCACATCGCGGCCGTCGGCACGTCGAGCGTGCCGTTCAAATGTTGCTCGACGCAGTGATTGAGATAGACCCGGGCAATGCTGACTTCGGTTTTAACTTCCGCCAGCTTGAACCGGCTGTTCTGGAAATCGATGATCGGCTTGCCGAAGGCCTTGCGCTCGCGCGTATAGGCTAGCGTCCAGTCCAGCACGGCCTCCATGGCAGCCACGGCGCCGATACCGATCAACAGCCGCTCGCGCGGCAGTTCCTGCATCAGGTAGCCGAAGCCGCGCCCTTCATCGCCAAGCCGGTTGGTAACGGGTACCCGCACATTGTCAAAGAACAGTTCCGATGTGTCCTGCGCCTTGAGGCCGATCTTCTCCAGATTGCGGCCGCGCGTGAAGCCAGGTCGATCGGCTTCGACCAGAATCAGCGTCACGCCCTTGGCGCCCTCGGAAGTGTCGGTCTTGGCGATGACGATGATGAGGTCGGCGAGCTGGCCGTTGGTGATGAAGGTTTTCTGACCCGACACGATGTAGTCGTCACCGTCGCGGATCGCGGTGGTGCGAACACTCTGAAGATCACTGCCGGTGCCGGGCTCGGTCATTGCGATGGCGCCGATCACATCGCCGCTCGCCATCCGCGGCAGCCACTTCCGCTTCTGCGCCTCGCTGCCGTAATGGTAGACATAGCGCGCGACGATGTCGGAATGCACGCGGAAGCCCGGTCCGGTGTACATGCCGCGCATCAATTCCTCGGTGAGCACGTTGATGGTGAGAAAATCGCCGCCAGCGCCGCCATATTCATCGGGAATATCCGTCAGGAGCAGGCCGGCTGCGCCTGCCTTCCGCCAGAGATCGCGGCTGACGACGCCATCCTTCTCCCACTGCGCGTGGTAGGGCGCGATTTCCTTCTCGATAAACCGGCGGACCGTGGTGCGAAAATTCTCGTGCTCGGCGGTGAAGAGTTGAGTCATGGGCGCCTCCTTTCCGATCATTATATATTTGTTGATTGACCAATAAGTATGTGGTAGCTGGATGTCAAGCTCAGGAGGAGACCGCCATGAATGCAGCGGCGACAGCGTTGAAACGGCGCACCCAGGCAGAGCGCCGGGAAGAGGCGGAACGCGCCATTCTCGACGCCGCAACGAGGATCGTGGCCGCAAAAGGCCTCGACGAGTTGACGCTGGCGGACGCCGGCGAGGCGGCCGGCTACAGCCGGGGGCTGCCGTCGCATTACTTCGGCTCCAAGGCCGAACTGCTTTCCGCGATCGCCGAGTATATTCGCGAGTGGTTCTTCAATGGCCTGCGCGATGGCTCCAGCCGGCGTCCGGGCCTCGGCAACCTGATTGCTGCCGTCGAGTTCTATTTCGACGCCTGCACCAGCGATCCCGTGATGTGGCGCACGCTGCATACGTTGCGGGCGGGGGCCCTGCACAAGCCATCGCTCGCCGTGACCGTTGCGCGGCTCAACCGGGATTCCGCCAGAGCGATCGAAGTCGACATTCGCGCGGGCATGCAGAACGGCGAGATTCGCCGCGATATCGATGCTGCGGCCTATTCGGTTCTGACGCTCGCCGCGGCGCACGGCGCGATCTCGCAGTGGCTCGTCGATCCCGATCACATCGATCTGCCCGCACTCCGGGCGGCCTTCATCGCCACGCTCAGGTGCAACCTGTCACCTTCGGAGAAGTAGCTTGAACGAACGTATTCTCACCGAACGTCGTGGCCACATCGTCGTCGTGACGATCAACCGGCCTGAGGCAAAGAACGCCTTCGATCTCGCTTCCGCGCAGGCGATGCATCGCGCGATGGATTTGCTCGATGCCGACGATGAAGTCTTCATCGGCGTCATTACCGGCGCCGGCGGCACGTTCTCGGCCGGCGCGGACCTGAAGGCCGTGGCGCGCAACGAGCGGGCAGTGACCGAGCGAGGCGGGTTCGGCATGTTCAGGCGCCCCTCGCGCAAGCCGTTGATTGCGGCGGTCGAAGGCTTCGCCGTCGGCGGCGGCCTCGAGCTGTGCCTGTCCTGCGACCTGATCGTTGCCGCGCGCGACGCGAAGATGGGTCTCCCCGAAGTCCGACACAATGTTGCTGCCGTCGGCGGCGGGCTGTTTCGCCTGCCCCGGCGCATACCATACCACCTGGCGATGGAGCTCGCGCTTACCGGTGGATTTTACGATCCGGAGTTTCTCCAGCGCCACGGACTCGTCAACCGTATCAGCGAACCCGGCCACGCGCTCGATGACGCGATTGCGTGGGCCGAACAGTTGCTGGTCAACGGTCCGACGGCGCTGGCCGCGTCGAAAGAAATTATCTTCCAGTCCGCCAACTGGACCGACGAAGAAGCCTGGACGCGCCAGGCGCCGATCGCGGCCATCGCCTTTGAGGCCGAAGATCGCGTCGAAGGCCTCCGCGCCTTCGCGGAGAAGCGCAGGCCGGTCTGGCGAGGGCGTTAGCCACCATCAACAACGACGAATTCTCGAAAAGCGAATCGAAAGATAGCTCAGCGGAGGAAGCACAATGGTCGGGAATCGCCACAGGAACTTCATCGCCGTACTGGCGATGCTCACGATGCTGGCGGTGCCAGCCGCCGCTCCGGCGGCCGGCAAGAAATACGACATCGGGGCAAGCGACAGCGAAATCAGGATCGGAAACATCTCTCCCTACAGCGGACCGGCTTCGTCCTATGGGGTGATCGGCAAGGCCAGCGAGGCCTATTTCCGCATGATCAACGACGGGGGCGGCATCAATGGCCGCAAGATCGTGTTCACGAGCTACGACGATGCCTACAGCCCGCCAAAGACCGTCGAGCAGGCGCGCAAGCTGGTGGAAAGCGACGAGGTGTTGCTGATCTTTCAGCCGCTGGGAACGGCCGGCAATTCGGCGATCCAGAAATACCTCAACGCCAAACGCGTTCCGCAGCTGTTTGTCGCTTCCGGTGCCACCAAATGGGGGGACCCGAAACGCTTCCCGTGGACGATGGGTTTCCAGCCGAACTACCAGAGCGAGGGCCGGATCTATGCCAGATACATCCTCGATCACCACCCGGGCGCCAGAATCGGCGTGCTCTACCAGAATGACGATTTCGGCAAGGACGTATTGAAAGGACTGAAGGACGGTCTCGGCGACAAAACTTCGCTGATCGTCGCGGAAGCGAATTACGAGATCAGCGATCCCACCGCCGATTCGCAGATCGTCAAGTTGAAGACCGCCAACGCTGACGTCTTTGTCGACATCACCTCGCCGAGGTTTGCGGCTCTGGCGATCAGGAAGGTGGCCGAACTGGGTTGGAAACCCGTTCACCTTCTCAGCAATGTTTCCGGTTCGATCGGATCGGTGCTGCAGCCCGCCGGGTTCGAGAACGCAACGGGCATCGTGAGCACGGCCTATACCAAGGATCCTTCCGACCCTCAGTGGAAGGGTGATGCGAAAATGGCCAGATGGCACGCCTTCATGGACAAGTATCTGCCGGGAGCGAACAAGGCGGACCAGGGATACGTATCGTCCTACATGGCGACGCAGACGTTGACCGAGGTACTGAAACGATGCGGCGACGACCTCAGTCGGGAGAACGTCATGCGGCAGGCGGCGAGCCTGCGGGACTTCGAGGTCGATGTCCTGTTGCCGGGCATCAAGGTGAACACCGGGCCGACGGACTTTTTTCCGGTCGAACAGATGCAGATGCGCCGCTTCAACGGACAGGTTTGGGAGCTGTTCGGCCCGGTCATGAATGGTGAGATCGGCAGCCTGACTGACTGATGATCCGGGCTCCGCGCAGTACGGTCCGGCGAAACGAAATCCCGAGGAGATGACGTGAACGACCATATTGGCATTGCACCGACCGTGGTTACGATGACGCTTCGCGCGTTGGCGCGGCGTCCGGATCGCACGGCATTCGTTTGGAATGGCGGCAGCCTCAGTTACGCCGGTGCTTACGACCTGATCGGCAGGTTGCAGGCCGCGATGGTTGCCGCAGGATTGAAGCGAGGGCAGACCGCGGCCTTCCTCAGCGCCAACAGCGCCGAAACCTGGTGCGCCGGCATTGCCGCGCAGGGGCTTGGCCTCGTTGTCACCTGGCTGCACCCGCTTGGCTCGCTTGCCGATCATCTTGACGTGGTCGCAGACGCCGGTGCGTTTGCTCTTGTGGTGGACCCGAAGACGCACGCGCAGCGCGGCGGCGAACTCGCGGGCCAGGCGGCGCTTCCGGTCGTCCTGACAATGGGATCGGCGGATTTCGGCCGCGACGTGATGTCGGATGCCGACCGGATCGGCAGCGCGACTCCGGTGGATATCAGTCATGCCGGCGATTACGCCATTATCAACTACACCGGTGGCACCACGGGAAAATCCAAAGGCGCCATGCGCCGTCATCGCGCCGTTGCGGCGTCGACGCTCGCGGTCATGGCGGAGTTCGAACTTCCGGAAACCCCGCGCTATCTCGCGGCAGCTCCGATCACCCATGTTTCCGGCTCGCTCGTGATCCCGTCATTGATTCGCGGCGGCACCATCCATCTGCTCAAGGGATTCGAACCGGATCAGTTCCTGGCGACCATCGAGCGCGAGAAGATCAACGTGACACTGATGGTGCCGACGATGGTCTATGTGATGCTGGATCATCCGAAATTGGGTGCTACGGATTTGACCTCGCTCGACTTGATTCTTTACGGGGCGTCGCCGATGTCGCCGACCCGCCTGGTGGAGGGGCTCGAACGTATCGGTCCGGTGTTCAGTCAACTCTACGGACAAACCGAATGCTATCCGGTCAGTCTGCTTCGCAAGGCGGATCACGACGCGAAACGCCCGGAGCTGTTCGCTTCCTGCGGCCATCCGGTCTTGTCCTGCCACGTCACGTTGCGCGACGACGACAACGAGGAGGTAAGGCCCGGTGAGGCAGGGGAGATTTGCGTGCGTGCGCCGCAGGCGATGGAGCAATACTGGAGACGTCCGGAGCAGACCGCCGAGGTATTCGCAGGCGGCTGGCTGCATACCGGCGACATCGCTCGCGCCGACGACCGCGGCTATCTCTATATCGTTGATCGCAAGAAGGACATGATCGTGTCCGGCGGCTTCAACGTGTATCCGCGCGAGGTCGAGGATGTCTTGTCGTCGCATCCCGACGTCGCGATGGCCGCCGTTATCGGCGTGCCGCATCCAAAATGGGGCGAAGCGGTCAAGGCGCTGGTCGTTGCAAGGGCCGGCCGGCCGCTTGTCGCCGAGGCGCTGATCGAATTCGTGCGTCACCGCAAGGGAGGAACGCAAGCGCCCAAGCAGGTCGAATTCGTCGACGAGCTTCCGTTGACTGCCGTCGGCAAGGTCGACAAGAAAGTCTTGCGCGCCAGATATTGGGAAGGCCACGCGCGCCAGGTTGGCTAGGCGCGTGGTTCGTCATGCGCCCTTTTCCAGCAATGCCTTGAAGTCGGCCCGCGCCTTTTGCGCCTCGATTCTGGCGGCGTCGGAGGCGTCGACGAGGCCGAAATAGCCGTGAATGAGACCGGGGCCGTCATAATAGGTGGTCGGCACGCCGGCGGCTTTCAGCGCGTCCGCATAGGCCTTGCCTTCGTCGCGCAGCGGATCGAACCAGGCGGTGGTGACGACCGCAGGCGCAAGGCCGGCGAAGGATTTCGCGCGCAGCGGCGAGGCGCGCCAGTCGGTGCCGTGGGCGACGTCCAAAAGATAATGGCCGCAGAACCATTCCATCACGGCGCGGGTGAGAAAGTAGCCTTCGGCGTTTTCGGCGCGTGACGGGAAGCGCGTGTTTTCCCTTGCATCGGCGAAATTGCCGACGACGTCGGTGACGGGATAGACCAGCAATTGCGCGGCGAGCCTGATGCCGGCGTCGCGGCAGGCAATCGCAGTGGCGGCGGCAAGGTTGCCGCCGGCGCTGTCACCGGCGACGCCGACGCGCGATGCGTCGCCACCGAATTCGGCGATGCGCGCGATCACGTCCTTCGCCGCGGCGAAGGCGTCCTCGAAGGCACCGGGAAAGCGCACTTCGGGTGGACGGCGATAATCGACGGATACGACAATTGCGCCGGTTTCGATCGCCAGCAGCCGCGCCTGCCGGTCATGGGTATCGATGTCGCCGGCGACCCAGCCGCCGCCGTGGAAGAAGACAATGGTGGGCGACGGCCCGCTCGTGTTGCGATAGGCGCGCGCGGCAAGAAAACCTGCGGCCCCCTTCACCTGGATGTTCTCCGCGCTCATGACAGGCGGTGGCGGAACCGCGGCTCGTGCCGCAGCCAGCGCGCTCAGCGCATCGCGGGCGCTCTGCGGCGTCAAAGCGTCCGGATTTTGCAGGGGAAGCAGCGGAATGATCTGGGCGATGACGGGGTCGAGCGGCGTAACCATGCGAGGCCTCACTTGCAGAAAAGTGGCGGCAGCTTAGGGAACGTGAACCGCTGCCGCAATCGCGCCGTGCACAGGAATCTCGTGGCGGTAGCGTTCGAACCTTCCTTCGATATTCCGTCAATTGAGAACGAATCCCGCAAGCAGATGCAGCGGCGGTTCCGCTAGATTCGCCGGTCCGTTTACGTCTGGTTAGCCGTAACTGGCGCGTACCGGGAACGGCCGGCCGCGCCGCCCATTGCCCCCTGATGGAAGGGAGGTGCGCGATGAACAGGATTGGATCGATCGACCGGGCACTCGACGAGGTACTGGTGCAACTCGGCGGCATGGTGCTGAGGTTGTCGAGTCCGGAGGTGACGCGGACACCCGAGGAGCGGCGCGCGCTGGCGTGCTCGGTCAATCAATATTCGCTATGTGCGGCGCGTTCGAACGATCCGCGTGTGCAGCAGCTCAAGGCCGAACTGGAAGGCACCATCAAGCCGCAACTGCGGCTGGTGGTCAGCCGCTGATTTTCACACCACCGGGACGCGCCTGGCGGCGACTGCCGCCGGCGAGATGACCTCGATGTCGAGCGGCACGCGCCAGCGCTCGGTCAGCCGCACGCGCGGCGGCGCGTTACGCGCTTCGGCGCCGTCAATGACGAAGCCCTCGAAACCGTTGCTCATGACCTCGTTGCATTTCTGCACATAGACCGGAAAACCGCCGATATAGGGCATGAAGACGCGCGGCCGACCCGGAATGTTGGTGCCGACATACCAGGAGCTGCAGGTCGAGCGCAGCGAGACCTTCGAGACCTCGTTGACGTGCTCGACCCATTCGTCCTGGTAGGACTGAACAGGTTCGATCGTCGCAGCCCCGATGTCGCGCATGTGCGCCATGCAGTCGGCCATCCAGTCGACATGCTGCTCGATCGCCTGGATCATGCTCGCCAGCACCGAGGGGCTGCCCGGTCCGGTGATCGTGAACAGGTTTGGAAATCCGACGGTAGCGACGCCGAGATAGGTGCGGGGACCCGCTTGCCATTTATCCGCCAGCGCCTGCCCGTTGCGGCCGGTGATTTTGATCCGGTCGAACGATCCCGTCATCGCAGCGAAACCGGTGGCGCAGACGATGACGTCGACGGGGTATTCCTTGCCGTCGACCTCGATGCCATCAGGTGTAAATCGCTCGATCGGCGTTTTCGAAACGTCGACAAGCCGCACGTGCGGCAAATTGTAGGTTTCGAAATAGCCGGTATCGACGCAGAGGCGCTTGCAGCCGAACACGTTTTCCGGGCATAGCAGTTCGGCGGTGGCGGGGTCCTTCACGATGGCGCGGATCTTGTCGCGCGCGAAATCGGCGATGGTGTCGTTGGCGGCCTTCTCGAACAGCAGATCGCCGAAGGCGCCGAGGAAAGGCAGCCCACCGCGTTCCCAGGCTTCTTCATAAAGCCGCGCGCGCTCTTCGGGCGTAGCCTCCATCGCCGGCTTCATGTTGAAGGGGAAGTAGAAGCCGGTCGGCCGCGCCCGTGCCTTGACGCGCAGCGCCGGGTAGTCGGCCTTGATGGACTTGCGGTATTCCGGCGTCAGCTTCGCGTTCCAGGCCGGAACCGAATAGGTCGCGGTGCGCTGGAACACCGTCAGTTCCGAGGCCTGCTGCGCGATCAACGGGATCGACTGGATCGCGGACGAACCTGTGCCGATGACGCCGACGCGCATGCCGGTGAAATCGACGCCCTCATGCGGCCATTCGCCGGTGTGATAGACGGGGCCGCGAAAATCTTCCCGACCCTTGAATGGCACGTGGTTCGCGGCCGACAGGCAGCCGACGGCCATGATGCAGAATTTGGCAGAGACCTTGTCGCCGCGATCGGTTTCGACGCGCCAGCATTTTGCTGCATCGTCGAACGCCGCTGCGGTAACGCGCGTATCGAACCGGATGTGCTGACGCAGATCGAACCGGTCGGCGACGTGGTTGGCGTAGGCCAGAATTTCCGGCTGCGGCGCGTACTTCTCCGACCAGTCCCATTGCTGGTCGAGTTCTTCGGAGAACGAGAAGGAATATTGCATGCTCTCGACGTCGCAGCGCGCGCCAGGATAGCGGTTCCAGTACCAGGTGCCGCCGACACCGCTTCCGGCTTCAAAGATCCGCGCCGTAAAACCCAGCCCGCGAAGGCGGTGCAGCATGTACATGCCGGCAAAGCCCGCGCCGACGATGATGGCGTCGAAGACGGCGTTGACCTCCGGGGAGCGTTGTTCTTGTTTTTGCATGGCCGCAGCATCGGCCGAAACCGCGCCGGCGGTCAATTGCGCGACAACGCCGACCGGCTATGCGATCCGGTGCTTGCAGCGCGGAAGCTGACGTTGGGACGTTCGGTCGCAGCAATCACGCTGGGCCGCACGGTGTGCGAGCCCAGCGTGTAAACGCAAAATCCGCAGACGCGCTACAGCGTCTTGAGGTACTCGATGATCGCCTTGCGGTCGTCGCGAGACAGCGCGGGCCCGATCACGCCCTTGATCTCCTTGGTCTTGCTGTATTCCTTGCGGAATTCGTGACCGGTGTTCCAGTTGCCGCGGATCGACGTATCGAATTCGAAACCGTTCGGGATTGCATCGTATTTGTAGCCGAGATTGACCGGATCGTATTCGCGGTTGCCGAGCGTGAACTTCTTCGGCCGGTCTTCGGGCGGGCCGAGCAGCGCCTCGACGGTCGGAACCGAGCCGTTGTGAAGATACGGCGGCGTTGCCCAGACGCCGTTGAGCGGCCGAACCTTGTAGGCGAGTTCGCCGCGCAGTTCGTTCGGCATGTAGCCCTCGATCCGCTTGCGGTCGGCGGGGCTCACCGGCGGTTTCTTCTGGTCGAACACGTAATTGACGGTCTTGGCGACTACCTCGCCCAGCGCGAAGGCAAAGCTGCTCTTGTCGATGCCGAGATGGGGCGGCAGCGCCACCGTCCGGTTGAGCATGTCGGCGGCCTGCGCGGGATCGGTGCCGATGTGACTGATCGGAATGTTCTCGACCTTGAGGATCGCTTCGCCGGCCTCGTTTTTGGTCCACCAGTCCTTGTTGTTGAAATCGTAGAACGCGGCGCTGTTCACCGGCGGCCGGTGGCATTCCTGGCAGTGGATCTTGTAGAGCTCACCGCCCTTTTCCGCGAGTTTTTGATTGATCGGCGGCAGGATGTCCGCCGGCCATTTCGGCGACTTCAGGCCCGCGAACCCGTCCCTGGCATTCGGCGGCGTCTCGCCCTTGATCATCTGCTCCATCTCGTAGAGCACCTCGACGTTGACGCTCGATTTCCAAAGTCCCTTGGAGGGTTCGGTCAGGTTGAGCTCCGCCGAGACGCCGAGCGATTCGCCGGCGTTGCGCACCATCGGCTGCATGATCGAGCCGTTATACTGCACCCAGTCGAACCACGGCGTATTCCAGATGCGGGGATAATGCACCGGCGCCGACGAGCCGGCGTAATTCTCCGGCTTTTTCAGGTCGATCGCGAATACCTGGTTGCCGATCCGGTTCAGCGCGTCGAGCCGGCCGTAACCTTCGAGCACGCTCTGCGAGGCGACGCGCTTTTCCAGCGCCTGGACTTCGCCATACTGTTTGAGGACCGCGCTGAGCTGGTCCTTCAGCGTCTCGCGATCGGCGAGCGTGGCATCCGGGCCCAGGATTTTTTCGGCAAACCGGTTGAAGCGGGTCGGGATGAAGCGCGTCAGCAGCAGCGCCACGCCCATGCCCTGCTTCATTGTATACAGCGTGGTGAGCGCCGGACCGCCGTCGATGACGACGGCGGTGTCCTTGTAGGTGAAGCGCCCGGTGTGACAGCCGGCGCAGGTCAGGCCCACGCCGTTCATGTTCTCCTTGGTGCGCGGGTTCTTCCACGGCGCGCCGGTGGGATCCAGCATCGGGCCGCCCTTGGCGAAGCCGATCGGGAGCGCCTTCCTGCCGGGGATGACGGTATCCGGGATGAAGCCGTAGCGGTCGAGATAGGCGGTCTCGCTGAAATCGTCGACCTTGTTGAGGATCAGCCACGGAATCGTCGGCTGTTCCAGCGCCATGAACCATTCGTAGGGGAAGCCGAATGTCCGCGTGCCCTGGTCGGCGTGATAGAACCAGCTCAGCTTTTCCTTGGCGATGCCCTGGTCGAGCCAGACGGTCTTCTTCGGCGCCGGGTATTCGGCGATCTTGACGTGAAGATTATCCCAGAGCTCGGCGATGTCGTCCTTGAAGGCGACGTAGAGGCTGCCGACCACCAGAGCCCCGAGGACAATTTTCGCAATCTTCTTGCCGCGCATGGCTGGTCCCTTCCCAATTTCGCGCTCGCAGGCGCGCAATATCGGCCCGATACCAAAAACGCCGAAAAGGCGAATCGCCCTCGGCGTGTACGGAAATATCGGGCCACCTTATAGGTGCGTCATACCGCTGTCCATGAATCGGACGATTCGGTTGAAACATCTTTACCGGCGGGCGACACGCGACCACTTCTCAAAGCCGCGCTATTCTTGTCATGGCGAGGTCGCAGCCGCCTCCCGTCAAGAAAGGCGAGAATAGCCGCTTGACTTTGACGCTGCGTCAAACCCGCATAACCGCCTCCTCGAAACAGAGGAGCCCCTGCCATGACCACCCGCCGCACCTTCCTTCACGCCACGCTCGGGGCCGTCGCGGCCACGACCGCCGCCGGCCGCGTCCATCATGTTCTCGCGCAGGGCCCTTATTCCGGGGTCAGGACCCGGGACGGGATCAATCTTTTCGTCAAGGATAGCGGAGGCACCGGCCGCGCCGTCGTGATGACCCACGCCTGGCCGCTCAACGCCGACGTTTGGGATTATCAGGCCGCACAACTTTCCAAGGCCGGCTTTCGTGTCATCACCTACGACCGCCGCGGGTTCGGCCGCTCGAACAAGCCGGGCAGCGGCTATGATTTCGATACATTCGCCGACGATCTCGCCGCCGTGATCGAGCAAACCGGCGTGCGGGACGCAACGCTGGTCGGCTACTCCATGGGTGGCGGCGAAGTCGTCCGCTATTTCTCGCGGCACAGGGGCCGCAACATCGCGAAGGCCTGTCTGGTCGGTGCGGCCGCGCGTTATCTGCTGAAAACCGAGAACAATCCGATCGGGATCGACGGTGCCGTCTTCGACGGGATCAAGCAGGGTGTGCAGGGCGACCGCAAAACATTTCTCGCCGGCCTGCTGCGCGACGTATTCCTCGACGGGAAGCTGCCGGCGACCGATGCAGTGACGCAGGAGTTGGTCGATGCGACGCTGACGATGGCGATGCAGGCCAGCGTCGTGGCGACGACGGCCTGCGTCGATGCCTTTGCCAGGACCGACTTCCGTCCCGAGCTCGCGGCGGTGAAGGTCCCGACCCTGGTGCTGCATGGCACCTCGGACATCGCGGTGCCGTTCGCTATCGGCAAGGCGGCCGCCGACGGCATCGCCCAATCGAGGCTGATCGAATATCGTGATGCTTCACATGGGATCGTGCTGACCGAGCGAGATCGCGTGACCCGCGACCTGCAAGCCTTCATCGCAAGCTGAGCTAAACTGGAGCATTCGGATGTTTCGTATCGGTGAATTCGCCCAGATCGCGCAGGTCTCGGGCAGGCAGCTGCGGTTCTACGACCAGATCGGATTGCTGCAGCCTGCCCATATCGATACCCAGACCGGCTATCGCTACTACAGTATCCGGCAATTGCCGCGGCTGAACAGCATTCTTGCGCTGAAGGAACTGGGTCTGTCGCTGGAGCAAATAGCTCCGCTGCTGAAGGACGATATCTCTCCATCCGATCTTCGCGCCATGCTGACGATGAAGCGGGCGGAGGTCGAGCGTTCGCTGCATGAGCAGCAGGCGCGGCTGCGGCATATCGAATCCCGCATCGCGCAGATCGACCGGCATGGCGGAACGGATGGCTTCGACGTCATCGTCAAATCGGTCGAACCGGCACCGTTCCTGTCGTTGCGTTGCACCTGCGCCGACATGGACGAGGTGGTCCGCATGGTCCGCCTCGTGGCCGAGGACGGCGGGCGACAGATCAGGCCGGCGTTGCGCGACAAGCTGATCGTCGTCGCCAGCAACGACCACGACGACGAGAAACTCGATCTCGAGATCGGTTTTTCGCTGACCCGCCCCTCTAACGCCGCCGTGCGTCTCGGCGGGGATTACCTGCTGCGGGCAAGCGAATTGCCCGCGGTGGATACGATGGCGACCATCGTGCGTCCCGGCACCAACATGGAAAGCCACACCTCGTTCGGCGCGGTCGGCCGCTGGATCGAGGCCAACAACTACCAGATCGCGGGGCCTTGCCGCGAAGTGTTCCTGGAGCCGATCACGGGTCCACCCGGCTTTGAAGGCGCGTTGGTGGAAATCCAGTTTCCGGTCCGCCAGGCCGCCTAGTTCGCTTTCACATTCTCAAGACGACCCGATCCGGACGCATCCGCGTTCCGGCAATCCGAACCGCCATGCCGAAAATCGGCGGCGGCAGCCAGCACAGGAGAGAGCATGCTTACAATCCACGGCGTTCCGCTTTCGGTTCACACCCGCAAGACCATCATTACCGCGATCCTGAAGAAGATCGACTACCGGTTCGAAGTGGTCATCCCGGTGATCCCCGGCAATCCGCCGGCCAACTGGGGTACGCTCAGCCCTACCGGTCTGATTCCTGTTCTGCAGGATGGCGACTTCACGCTGGCGGACTCGACCGCGATCTGTGTGTATCTCGACAGAAAGCAGCCGGCGCCGTCGATCCTTCCCGATGACATCAGGGAATCTGCGCGTGTGCTCTGGTTCGATGCCTATGCCGGCGGCACCATTTACCGCCACGTGGTGCATCCGCTGTTTGTCCAGACGATCGTCGCGCCGAACATCCGCAATGTCCCGACCGACCGGGCCGTAATCGACGACATCGTGAACAATGTGCAGCCGAAGATTTTTGGCTATCTCGATTCGCAAATCACGGGGAAATATCTGGTCGGCGATCGCATGACGCTGGCGGATATCGCCATCGTCTCGAACTTTATCGTCTATCAGTATCTTGGCTTCGGAATCGACGCGGGCCGCTATCCGAAACTTGCGAACTATCTCCGCGGGATCATTGCAACAGAAGCGTTCCAGCGGGCACTGGCGGATGAGCGGCCGTTCGTCGACCAGATGGGCCTGACGCGAGAATTCCTGGCGGCAGCCTGATCCATCGAGGCGCTGGTCGTGTCGTCACTGGCGGCACGCCCGGCTCCATTTTTCGGTATTGTGTCCCGATCATCCAGATGGAATATCGACGGCATGAATACGATCGATGCCAAACCTGTCCGGATCGCGATCAGCCCCACCGAGTCCGTCTCCGGGCTCGTGATGCTGCCGGAACAGGCGCGCGCCTGTTATGTGCTGGCGCATGGGGCGGGCGCCGGCATGACCCACCGGTCCATGGAGGCGACGGCCTCTGGCCTTGCCGAGCGCGGCATTGCGTCGCTGCGCTATCAGTTTCCGTACATGGAGAAGGGCAGCAAGCGGCCGGATTCACCTGCAATTGCCCATGCCGCGGTGCGCGCCGCGATCGCGGAAGCCGCACGATGCTGCCCCAAACTGCCATTGTTCGCGGGCGGACGGTCGTTCGGCGGACGCATGACCTCGCAGGCGCAGGCAGTTTCGCCGCTATCAGGCGTTCGCGGACTGGCCTTCTTCGGATTTCCGCTGCATCCGGCGGGCAAGCCGTCCAGCGAGCGCGCCAGGCATCTCGCTGATGTCAAAATCCCGATGCTGTTCCTGCAAGGCACACGCGACGCGCTTGCGGAACTGAACCTGCTGGAGCCCGTCGTCTCTGGGCTGGGCGAGCGGGCCACCCTGCATCTGGCGGATGGTGCCGATCACTCATTCCATGTGCTGAAGAGTTCGGGCCGGAATGATCGCGAAGTGATGGACGAGGTGCTGGATGCATTCGTCGGGTGGGTGGATAAGATCATCCGCTAACGTCGTCCCGGCGCAGGCCGGGCCCCAGACGCCGCGGCCGTCGTTATGAAGCGCTGTGGTAGTTACCTCGCTTTAACAACTCCCTCCTGCGGCTATGGGTCCCGGATCGCGCTTCGCTTGTCCGGGACGACGAGTGTTGCCCTGCGCACCATCTCGGTTACGATGCGCCAATGACAAAAATCCTGATCGTCAATCCCAACACCACCGCGTCGATGACCGCGACCATTGGCACCGCCGCGCGCGCCGTTGCGGCCGCTGGTACCGAAATTTTGGCCGTCACGTCCGCGATGGGACCGGTCTCCATCGAAGGCTACTACGACGAAGCTTTTGCCATTCCCGGTCTGATCCAGGCGTTGACCAGTACGCCGGACGCGGATGCCGCCATTATCGCCTGTTTCGACGACACCGGGCTCGATGCCGCGCGGACGGTTGCGAATTATCCGGTCGTAGGCATCTGCGAGGCCGCGCTGGTCACCGCCGGGCAACTGGCAAAACGCATCGCCGTCGTCACTACGCTGCCGCGCTCGATCGTGCCGCTGGAAGAACTGGTGCGGCGTTACGGCTTTGCGGAACGGGCACAGGTCACCGCCTGCAATGTCGCAGTGCTCGATCTGGAAAAGCCCGGTTCAGGCGCGGAGGCAAAGCTTGAAGCCGAGATCGGCCGTGCGCTCGACAATGGCGCGGAGGCGATCGTGCTGGGCTGCGCGGGGATGGCCGATCTTGTGGAAAAACTGTCGCAAAAATTCGGCGTGCCAGTCGTCGATGGCGTGGCGGCGGCGGTGAAGCAGGCCGAGGCGCTGGCAGGCCTCAAGCTGAAGACGTCGCGGCGCGGCTCCTATGCCTCGCCGGGGACGAAGGATTACGTCGGCCTTCTGGCGCCTTTCGCGCCGAAATAATCAGGCCGATGTCGGCCCTCCATAGATCTTGTCGCGCAGCCGGCGCATGCCGCCGATCCAGCGGTCGCGGCTGGAAGCCTTGCGCTGCATGTATTCGGCGACCTGCGGATGCGACAATATGAGAAAGCGTTCGGCTTCCATCGCCTCGATCACCATGCGCGCCACTTCTGGCGGCTGCAGCACGCCATCGACGCGCGCGGCGCTCGGGCCAGGCGTGGTCATGCCTGTTTGCACCGATTGCGGACACAGCACGGACACACGGATGCCGCGGTCGCCATATTGAATCGCAAGATGCTCGGCGAGTGCGATCGCCGCGTTCTTGGTGACGCCATAGGGCATCGAGTTGAGCGATGCGAGCAGGCCGGCGGCCGAGGCGGTGTTCAGCAGATAGCCCGAGCCGCGCGCGAGCATGCCGGGCACCAGCGCGCGCGCTGCGAAAACGTGGCTCATGACATGGACGCGCCAACTGACGTCCCAATCGGCATCGGAGGCGCCTTCCTGTCCCTTCAGCGACAGGCCGGCGTTTGAAAAGAACACATCGACCGGACCATATCTGTCCTCGGCCGCCGCGATCAGCGCCTGGACGTCTTCCTCAATGCCCACATCGGCGGTGATCGGCAGGCCGTCGATATCGCCGGCGACCTTGGCCAGTTTCTCACGCGAGGTCTTCAGGTCGGCGACGACGACGCCGCGCGCGCCGGCCTCCGCATAGGCGCGCGCCACTGCTTCGCCGATGCCGCTCGCCGCACCCGTGACGACGCAGACCTTGCCCTTGACTTGCATGTTGCAGCTTCCTTCCCTGAATCAGTCCCTGTAGAGGCCTTTTTCGCGCGCCATGCGAATCGCGAGTGCGCCCATCATGTCGAGCATCGGTGTCGAAAGTCCGGCCGCGCGGGCGAACGCGGCGGGCGCGCGGACCAGCACGTCGATTTCCATGGCGCGGCCGAGTTCGTAATCCTGCAGGATCGAGGGCTTGTGGTCCGGTGCAGGACCGGAGCGCGTCACGCGCTTGACCTCGGGAAAGCAGCTTTGCGCCACGTTGCCGGCCTCGTCGAGCAGTCGCGGCACGAATGCGGCGAGATCAAGATCGTCGCGCACGGCGCGCGCAGTCTGGCCGGTGATCAGGCACAGCACCGACATCGACATGTTGGTGAGCAGTTTCGACCAGACCGTTTCCCTGATCTGCGCGACATCTGGCGATTCGATTTTGGCTTCGTTCAGGGCGGTGCGCAGTTCTGCGATTCGCTCGCTGCCGCGGTCGTCGCATTCGCCGATCAGAAGCCGGTTGCGTTCGGGTGAAAGGTTCGCGGCGATGCCGGGCGCGATCACTTCATTCGACGAAAACACCACGCCGCCGATGATGCGCGCGCGCGGGACGGCAGCTCGCAGCTTTCCGCCGGGATCGAGAAAAGCGAGATCAGGCACCGGCGGGTGATTGGGCGAAAGACCGATATCGTACCACCAGGGAATTCCGTTCTGCGCAAACACCACGCCGGTATCCGGGCCGAGCAGTGGTTGCAACCCGGTTGCCAGGCTCGAAAGCGCGGTGGCCTTTTGTGTCGTGATGACGACATCCTGCGGCCCCAGCGTCGACGGATCGTCCGAGGCCTTCACCTTGGCCTTGAACTCGGCGTCGCCGACCCGCAGCGTCAGGCCGCTTGCCTTCACCGCATCGAGATGCGGCCCTCGCATCACGCAGGATACTTCGTGGCCCGCCAGTGCCAGCCGTACCGCAAAATGGCTGCCGACGGCGCCCGCACCGAAAACGCATATCCGCATGAAAAGGATGTCCTGCCGGGGGAGTGAAGTCTGGAGAGCGCCAGTTTCCACAAGCTTGCGCCGCAGCGCAACCGGGGAAGCGGTTTGCATCGCTGGCATGGCGAAAAGGGATGGATCAAACGTCCAGGCGTCGGCATATTGCCGGCCCAACAACCAACAACAAAAGGACGCCCGATGAGCGCCAATCCGGTTTTGTGGAATCTCGATGCGCGCGGCGTCGCGACGGTCACCTTGAACCGCCCCGAGGTGAACAATGCTTATGACGCCGGGCTGATCAACGGCGTGCTGGCGGCGATGGACGATCTCGGCAGCAAACCGAACCTTCGCCTCGTCGTGCTGAAGGGCAACGGCAAGCATTTCCAGGCCGGCGCCGACCTGAAATGGATCAACGGCGTGCGGCCGAAATCGACCGAGGAGAACGAAGCCGTATCGCGCGCGACGTTCGAGGCAGTGCAGCGGCTCAATACGTTGCCGATCCCGACGGTGGCCTTGGTACAGGGCGGCTGCTTCGGCGGCGGCACCGGCGTGATTTCCGCTTGCGACGTCGTAATTGCTGCCGACAACGCGCTGTTCTCGATCACCGAGGTACGCTGGGGACTGACGGCCGCGATCATCATTCCGCAACTCTGCGACGCCATCGGCGTCCGACAGGTACGCCGCTACGCACTGACCGGCGAGCGTTTTGGCGCGGAAGATGCGCGGCGCATCGGTCTGGTGCACGAAGTCGTTCCGCTGGCGGAGCTGGAAGCTGCCGGCGCCGAATTCGTCGATCTGCTGCTCGCCAATGGTCCCGAGGCGCTGGCCGAGACCAAGGCGCTCGCCATGGAAAGCTCGTTCGGCGGCATGGGCGTCGATGATGACGCCTATGCGCGGCTGGTGCGGATGCACTCGAGCCGGCGGCAGACCAGGGAAGCCTCGGAAGGACTGGCGTCGTTCGCGGAGAAGCGGGCGGCAAATTGGGGTGCGGGGAAGTAGCCTTCCTCGGCGCCCGGATGCGTTCGAGGTCATGGTGGCGGAAGCCGGAGAATTTGCTATATTTGGGCCATGACAACGACAGAACTTGATGAACTCATGGAGCGCGTCCGGCAGTGGCCGAGACAGCGTCAGGAGGATGCGGCGGAAGTCCTGCTCGAAATGGAGCGGCAGGATGCCAGCCGGTATCGGTTGACCAATGCTCAAGCGCAGGAAGTCGCGCGCATTCAGCGGGATGTTCGCGAAGGCAGGGCTACATTCGCAACAGATGAGCAGATGGCTGCGCTTTGGAAGTCATGCGGCCTGTAGGGCTGCACTTTACCGCGGAAGCGCGAGTACACATTGCCGCAATTCACGGCTACATCAGTGGTCGCAATCCCATCGCTGCGACGCAGGTCGTTGCTCGCATACGTCTCGCCGCAGAGCGGTTGACCGAGTTCCCGCGCATGGGACATGTCGGCCGCGTGCCGGGAACGCATGAATGGGTCGTGCGAGGCTTGCCGTACATTATCGTCTACCAAACAGGCGCGACCGATTCCGACGAGGTACTGATCCTCGGCGTGTTCCATGCAGCCCAGGATCGGGACCCCGAATGAAGTCGCGAGTTCAGGAGCTATAACGTGCCATCCAAAACTATCGCCATTGCCGGGCTCGGCGCGATCGGCCGGACCGTGGCGCAAAAACTGGCGCAGGGGTTGCCGGGCCTTGTGCTTGCCGGCATTGCGACGCGGGATCAGGCCAAGGCGAAGGCCTGGCTTGATCGCGAGGGCATTGCGTGTCCATTGATTTCGCTCGACGCGTTGCCCGACCACGCCGACCTCGTGGTCGAATGCGCGCCGGCAGCGATCCTCGATCAGATCTGCCGGCCGATGCTGACGGCCGGCAAGCAGGTGATGGTGCTCAGCGCCAGCGCGCTGCTGCCGCGGCCCGAACTGATCGAGCTTGCCCGGGTGCATGGCGGCCAGATCATCGTGCCGACCGGCGCACTGATCGGCTTCGACGCGGTGTCGGCTGCCGCCGAAGGCACGATCCATTCGGTGCAGATGGTAACGCGCAAGCCGCCGAACGGTCTCGCCGGCGCCCCCTATCTGGTCGAGAACAACATCTCCGTGGACGGGCTGACATCGTCGCTGTGCGTCTTCAAGGGTTCGGCGCGCGATGCGGCGGCGGCCTTTCCGGCCAACGTCAACGTGGTGGCGGCGCTGTCGCTGGCCGGTATCGGGCCCGATCGCACCACGATCGAGATCTGGGCCGATCCTGATGTGAGGCGGAATTGCCATCAGATCAGGGTCGATTCCGATTCAGCCTCGTTCACGGTCGCGATCGAGAATGTCCCGTCGGAAAATCCGCGGACCGGCCGCATCACTGCGCTGTCGGTGATCGCTGCATTGCGCAAGCTGACCTCGCCGCTGCAGGTTGGAACCTGAGCAACCCATCAGTGCGATGGTAAAAGGCACTGGCTGAGGGCATGATGCCCCTCCCACACCTGCGGAACGCCACCCTTGCCCAAAACCATCACCGAACCCGCCCGCGAAATCCCGCTTTACGGCGAATATGAAGTCGCCGTTCTCGGCGGCGGTCCGGCCGGCATTGCGGCTGCCGTTGCCGCCGCACGCGCCGGGCGGCGCACGCTGCTGATCGAGCGCTACGGCTTTCTCGGTGGTATGGGCACCGCGGCAGGCGTGACGAATTTCTGCGGGCTGCATGCCAATGTCCATGGGGAGATGCACCGTGTGGTGCAGGGGATCGCGACCGATCTGCTTGATCGGATCGACCGGCTCGGTGGCCTCAACGCGCCGCACCTGATCCTCGGAAAGATTTTTGCGCAGGCTTACGACACGGCGGCCTACAAGATCGCGGCCGATGATCTGCTGGCCGCGCACCAGGTCGATATTCTCTTTCATGCGCTCGGCGCCGGCGTGATCATGCAGGACGACCGGCGTATCGCCGCGCTGATGGTCGAGACAAAAGCTGGCCGTCAGGCCGTGCGCGCCGGCATCTTCATCGACTGTTCCGGCGACGGCGACCTCGCGGCCTGGGCCGGCGCGCCGTTCGAAGTCGGCGACAATGCCGGCAGCATGCTCTACCCCTCGATGATGTTCCGCCTCAACGGCATCGACCCCGACAGGGCCGGCGATGCCTGGCGGACGATCCCGGGGCTGATGGAGCAGGCCGAGGCCGCCGGCACGCACCGTTTCCCGCGCAAGGCCGCGATCGTGCGGCCGCAGAAATCCGGCATCGAGTGGCGGGTGAATTTCACCCAGCTGGCGCGCGAGGACGGCACCGCCATCAGCGGGATCGATCCGGACCAGATGACCCGCGGTGAGATCGAGGGACGACGGCAGGCGATTCAGGCGTTCGAATTCCTGCGCACGGTGCCCGGCTTCGAGAAATCCTACATCGTCGATCTGCCGCCGCAGCTCGGTATCCGCGAGACGCGGCGCGTGGTCGGCGGCTACATGCTGTCGGGCGAGGACGTGCTAGGCTGCGCCTCGTTCGAGGATTCGATTGGCGTCAACGGCTGGCCGATGGAATCCCACGTTGCCGGCGACGTGGTCTTCAAGTTCCCGCCGATCCCCGCATCGCGCGGCTTCAACGAATTGCCCTATCGCATGCTGGTGCCGGAGGGCGTGGACAATTTGCTCATGGCCGGGCGCTGCGCCTCGATGACCCATGATGGCCAGTCGGCTGCGCGGGTTTCCGGAGCCTGCTTTGCGATGGGGGAGGCGGTGGGGTCGGCGGCGGCGCTGGCGCTGTCGGGCAATACGATTCCACGCGACATTTCGGTCGAAAAGTTGCAACAAGCCCTGAAACAACAGGGTGCCTTCATCGGCCGGGACCAGAGCGTACCCGACGGGCTATAAAGAAGAGGCGGAGGAAACGGGATGACGAAGTTTGCACGGCTCGCGCTGGCGGGTCTGTTGGCCATGGCGGCAGGCGGGATCGCCCGCGCCGACGACGCGCTGAAGGCCAAAATTGGTGTGCTCCGGCTGTCGTCCTCGGCGCCGGTGTTCATCGCGCAGGACAAGGGCTATTTCAAAGAGGCCGGCCTCGACATCGAGCTGAAGTTCTTCGACGCGGCGCAGCCGATTGCGGTGGCGACCACGTCGGGCGACGTCGATTTCGGCATCACCGCATTCACCGCCGGGCTCTACAACCTCGCCGGCAAGGGCACGCTGAAGGTGATCGGCGGCATGAGC
>JAQSDT010000550.1 GCA_029946075.1 bacterium
GGGCGCGTACGGTGAAGTCGTGTGGTCCTGACGTCGCCCTTGCTGGCGTCAAGTTGTGCGGGAGAAATCTCGCGCAGCGACGGAGGCAACAGAGCTGGCCCTCTCCGGGGAGAGCACGAAGTAAGCCGTAAAGCCACTGCGCAGGGAAGGCCGGATGTTCTCCGCTGAACCTGTATGCTCGTGTGCGCACTCTTTGTCTCCCATTTGCATGCGAGACCTCGGGGGCAGCGCGCACCCGGTCTTCCCTGCGCCCTCGGATTGATGAGGGCTGGAAGTGAAGGGCAAACCTCGGGCGCAACGCGCCGCGGGAACGCGAAGTCATATTCGTAGGATGGGTGGAGCGCAGCGATACCCATCATCACACACACCGGTCGATGGGTATCGCGGAGCCTGTCTTCACGGCGCGAGCGCAATAGCGCTCGTCGACGGGCGCGCATTCGCGCGACCCGTTGGCTCCACCCATCCTACGGACGTCTGCCCATGAAACAGGCTGGAACCACTCACGACAGAATGTCGCATTTTGCGATGCAGCAAATATTCCCCTGCTAACGGGCAATGGCAATTCGGATCGCTTCTCTGTATTGGTCTGGCTGGCATACAAAGCATGGGAGCGGGCTGGTCGCGCTCTCCAGAACACTACGCGGGAGGAAACATGCGCAAGTTGATACTGGCTGCGGCGTCGATCGCGGCGCTTACACTGATCGGGCCCGCGGCGGCGCAATCGCCGATCGTGATCAAGTTCAGCCACGTGGTGGCGCCGAACACGCCGAAGGGCCTCGCGGCCGAGAAATTCAAGGAACTCGCCGAGAAATACACCGGCGGCAAGGTCAAGGTCGAGGTCTACCCGAACTCGCAGCTCTACAAGGACAAGGAAGAGCTCGAAGCACTGCAGCTCGGCGCGGTGCAGATGCTGGCGCCCTCGAACGCCAAGTTCGGCCCGATCGGCGTCAAGGAAATGGAGGTGTTCGACCTGCCGTACATCCTGCCGGACCTGAAGACGCTGCGCAAAGTCACCGACGGGCCGCTCGGGAAGAAGCTGCTGGGATTGCTCGATGCCAAGGGCATGACCGGGCTGGCCTATTGGGACAACGGCTTCAAGATGATGAGCGCCAACAAGAAGCTGGTGTCGCCGGCCGACTACAAGGGTCTGAAGTTCCGCATCCAGTCGTCCAAGGTGCTCGAAGCCCAGTTCCGTACGCTCGGCGCCATTCCGCAAGTGATGGCGTTCTCCGAAGTATACCAGGCCCTGCAGACCGGCGTCGTCGACGGTCAGGAAAATACCTGGTCCAACATCTACACCCAGAAGATGCACGAGGTGCAGAAGCACATCACGGTCACCAACCACGGCTACATCGGTTACATCGTGGTCGTGAACAAGAAGTTCTGGGACGGCATTCCCGCCGATATCAAGCCGCAGCTCGACAAGGCGATGCAGGAAGCCACCGCCTACGGTAACGGCCAGTCGCAGAAGGAAAACGACGACGCGCTGGCGGACATCAAGAAGACCGGCAAGAGCGAGATCGTCACCCTGACGGCGGAGCAGGATGCGGCGATGCGCAAGGCGCTGGAGCCGGTGTACCAGGATGTGGCCAAGCGCGTCGGCCAGCCGCTGATCGATGAATTCCTCAAGGAGACGAGGGGCGCGACCAACTGAGACGATCGACCTGGCTGCCACGAGCTTTCACCAGCTCCTGGCAGAGGCGGATAGATCATTCTCCGTCATGCCCGGCCTCGTGCCGGGCATCCACGTCTTAGTCGTCTGACAGCAAACAAGGGCGTGGATGGCCGGGACAAGCCCGGCCATGACGAGTTTCGATTTTGGGGGAAATTGATGCTGCTTCGAATCCTCGACCGGCTTGAGGAGATACTGATCGCGACGCTGATGGCGCTCGCGACCGTCATCATCTTCATCGCGGTGATGCATCGCTATCTGATCGGCATCCCCTTCCTGTATCCGATCCTGTTCCCGATCAACCTGTCCTGGGCGCAGGAACTGTGCATCTACATGTTCGTGTGGGTCGCCAAGTTCGGCGCCGCCTATGGCGTGCGCACCGGCATCCATGTCGGCGTCGACGTCGTGGTCAACCAGCTCAAGTCGCCCTGGCGCAATGGCGTGGTGCTGTTCGGCCTGCTGTGCGGCGCATTCTTCACCGCCGTGATCGGCACGATGGGCGCGAAGTTCGTCTGGGGGCTGTACCACACCGATCAGGTCTCGCCCGACCTCGAGATTCCGAGCTGGTTCGTCTACCTCTGCATTCCGCTCGGCTCCTATCTGATGTGCTTCCGCTTCCTGCAGGTCGCCTGGGGCTATATTCGCACCGGCGAATTGCCGCATCACGACCACGCCTATGTCGAGGGCGTCGAGATCGAAGAGCCGGGTGTCGGCGCTGCGGGAGTTACCCGATGAGCAGCCTGATCATCTTCTCGCTGCTGATCGCGCTGATGCTGACGGGCATGCCGATCTCGATCGCGCTCGGCATGACGGTGCTGACCTTCATCTTCACCATGACCAACGTCCCGACCGAATCGGTGGCGCTGAAATTGTTCACCGGCATCGACAATTTCGAGATCATGGCGATCCCGTTCTTCATCCTGGCCGGCAACTTCCTGACCCATGGCGGCGTGGCGCGCCGCATGATCAATTTCGCGACCTCGATGGTCGGCCATTGGCACGGCGGGCTCGGGCTCGCCGGCGTGATGGCGTGCGCGCTGTTCGCGGCGGTGTCCGGCTCCTCGCCGGCGACCGTGATCGCGATCGGCTCGATCATGATGCCGGCGATGGTCAAGCAGGGGTTTCCCAAGCGCTTCGGCGCCGGCGTCATCACGACGTCGGGCGCGCTCGGCATCCTGATCCCGCCCTCGATCGTGATGGTGATCTATTGCGTCGCGACCGGCGGCAGCGTCGCGCTCGATCCATCGGGCGCCCGCGTATCATCGGCTTCGGTCGGGCAGATGTTCATGGCCGGCGTGATTCCCGGCCTGATGCTGGCGACGCT
>JAQSDT010000551.1 GCA_029946075.1 bacterium
CATTGCCGAGCATGATCGGGCAATCTATCATTGCCGTGATCCAGTGCGGAGAGTCCGATGGAAGCTTCCACGAAAAGAGATTCATATGATGATTGGCGAAATGCAGTCGATAAACATCTGAGCGAAATTTACTGCATCACGATAGAAGACGCGGGCCTAGACGAAGAATACCTCGTGAGGTACTGGCAGGCTGATGAAGCTGCGCTTGAGTTTGTAGACTGGTACGGTGACAAGTATGATCTTGACCCGGTGACGACGGTCTATTTCCCACGAGCGCGGAGCACGTAGCATCTTGTCGCTGTCGGACGACCCAAGTGAGCGCCGAACCTGGACTGATCAGGAACTTGATTTCATAGTCGCCGATTATTTTTCTATGCTCAACGATGAGGCCGTCGGAACTGCCTTTAACAAGGCAGAACACAATCGCCTCTTAAGAAGCAAAATCGATCGAAGCAAAGCATCCATCGAGTTCAAGCATCGTAACATATCTGCCGTTCTCGACAGGCTCGGCGCGACTACGATTAAGGGGTATTTCCCGGCGCAGAATTTTCAAACCACCATCATAGACGCCGTAGAGCGCTATGTTTCCCGAAACCCAACAGTGCTTCACCCAGAACGAACCGTAAGCGGCTTCGGGGAACGGCCCGGACTTTTCGTCGAAGCAGCGCCTACGCTTCTACCCGTTAGTCCGCGGCGAGAAGACATAGAGCGACTTGTCCGGAAGTTCAACCCGGTGGAGCGTGACTTTCGGAACCGAAAACTCGGCCGCGATGGAGAAGAGTTGGTACTTCATTTCGAGCGGCAGAAGTTACAGGCAAACGACCGCCCCGATCTCGCAAGAAAAGTCCGATGGGTTTCCGAAGAGGACGGCGACGGAGCCGGCTACGATATTCTGTCCTTCGACGCAAAAGGCAGCGAGCGTTTTCTGGAAGTCAAAACTACTGTCGGATCCGACACCACCCCATTCTACATTACCAGAAATGAACTCTCTTTTTCCTCCGAACGACCCGACGCATTTCGCCTCTGTCGGGTTTTCGATTTTTCGATGCGACCCAAAATGTTCGAGCTGGCGCCTCCACTGGAGAATTTTGTTCGCCTCTCGCCACTGAGCTATGAGGCCTCATTCTCATAGTTGCTCTTTAGCCCAATCGCTACTCAATCACCCTCGCCCGCATATCCGCATCCGGCACGAAGCATTCCTCATACTTCCCGAAAATTCGATACCGATTTCGTGCAACGACCCCGTAGACGCCATCTCGCAACGGCTTCGGCACCGCGAACAACGCCCGCGTCCAGCGCCATCCCGGCAGCGCGCTCAGCACCGTCAGCGCCGCATCGGATTTGAAGTATGCGACGCCGCCGTGCACCACCGCGTTGGTGTCGGGGTCGGCAGGATCGATGCCGAATGCCTGCGCCAGCCTTGTGCCGTAGGGCGACTGGATCGGGGTGAAGCGGAATTTGCGTGCCGTGTCACGCGTCGCAACGAAGCGGACCCAGCGCGAGCAGAAGATGCAGACACCGTCATAGAGGATCACGTCGTCGTCAGGCCAACTCGCGCTCACTTCGTTCGCCCTTTCTTTTGACGCGTTTTCCTCACGCGAACCGGTTCCCACTTCGCTCGAAAACGCTACCTGTTATCCAGCGTCAGCAGCGCCACCAGCATCAGCACGATCGCGGGGCCCGTCTTCACCAGCGCGCCGAGCGGCTCGACCCAGAGGTCCGGGGTGAGGATCGCCGCGCCAGTCATGTAGCCGAGCGAGGCGACGATCCCGGCGATCAGGCCCGCCGCACACGTTCGGCGGAAGGCGATCAGCACGCCGATGCTCATGTCCATCAGGCTGGTGCCGATGGTGACGGGCGCCACCAGCGACGGCGGGAAGCCGTGCGAGCTCAAAATGCCGGCGGCAGCCGTATAGGAAACGAACAGCGCGATGAAGCCGGATGCGACCCAGAACAGCACGAGGCTGGCGATGACCAGCGCCTTGGTCAGGAACAGCCGCGCGAACCATTTGTCCTGAATGGCGACGGCGCGGCTGCCGACGGCCTGCGCGATGGTTTTGGGCACGATGCCGGTTGATGTCATCCACGCGCCGGGATCGCCGGTGACGCCGCGGCGCATTTCGGCGATCGCCGTCGAACGCATCGGCGGCATCCAGCCGAGGCGGCTGGCAAGATCACCGGCCTTCGCGCCGAGATCGAGCAGGAACGCGGGCATCCGGATCCGCGGCATCCACGCGGTGCCGAGCGACCAGCGGAACTGGTCGATCACGCCTGACAGCGTGACCGGCTGCGGCTGCATCAGATCCCAGCTCACCGCGCTCGTCTCGGGATCGCCGATGTCGCGGCCGGCGAGCCAGGCGATCGTCGCGGCGATGTCTTCCACCGCCACCGGCTGGAACGGCGTCGCGGCCTCGTCCGCCGGCAGACCGATCGGAAATGCTGCGAGCGAGCGCAGCATCGCACTGCCGCCATAGGCCGACGGCGCGATGACGAAGCCCGGCCGCAGGATCGCGTAGGGAATGCCGGAGGCGGCGATCAGCCGTTCGGCCTCGCGCTTGGTGGTGCTGAACGCGGTACGATCCTCATTGGCCGTGCCGGGGATCGAGATGTGCACGAAGCGGATCGCCCGGCCGCTGCGCTGGATCGCCGCCAGCAGGCGTTCGACGAAATCGCGATGCACCGCGCGGGTGTCGCTGCCGGGGCCATCCTGCAACACGCCGAGGCAATTGGCGACGAGGTCGATCCCGCGCTCGCACAGCAGCCGCGCCAGTGCCGCCGCGTCCATCGACATCACGGGTAATTCGAGATCGGCGGCGCTGACGCGCTGCGACGGCGACAATTGCCGCGCCACGCCGAACGCATTGAAGCCGCGCAGGCGAAGATCGTCGGTGACGAACCGCCCGATCAGGCCGGAGGCACCGAGCACGAGGATGTTGCGGGCAGCGGGATGGGTCATGGATGCGCCTACCAGGGTTTTGCGATCATCAGCCAG
>JAQSDT010000552.1 GCA_029946075.1 bacterium
GGCTGATCCTGCACGGCCGCTACATCTGCCTCGCGCGCAAGCCGCGCTGCGATGTCTGCGTGATCAACGATCTCTGCCGCTGGCCGGAAAAGACGGTGTGAGTTGGTTTCGCGTCATTGCGAGGAGCGTAGCGACGAAGCAATCCATCTATCCCTGCGCCGGGAGGTGGATTGCTTCGCTTCGCTCGCAATGACGGCAGCTCACGCCACCGGCATCCGCGGCTTCCGCGCCGGCTCGATCAACTCCGGCCGCGGCCCCGACAGCCGCTTGTGCATGTGAACCATGAACGCCATGGCGAATACCGGCGTCGCCAGATTGACGATCGGGATCGAGACGAACGCCGCGATAAAAAGTCCGGCGGTGAAGACCATCGCGGCATTGTCCTTGCGCATCGCCTTGGCTTCCGCGGGCGAGCGGAAGCGCATCGCCGCGAGTTCGAAATATTCGCGGCCGAGCAGCCAGGCGGTGGCGAAGAAGAAGATCAGAAAGCCTGCACCGGCGAACAGCACGAACGGCAGCGCGATCAAATACACCAGGATCGACAGCAGTGCGGTCTTGATGCCCTCGGGCACGGCGACGCCGAGCGGCAGCGGGTCGCCGGGACGCTCGGCCGGATAGTGCTTGCGCTCGACATGGTCGGCGACGTCGTCGACGAACACGCTGGCGATCAGCGAGGTGATCGCCGGCATCAGGAAGATACCGCCGAGCACGACGCCGAGGCCGGCGGCGATCGAGATGATCCAGGCCAGCACATGTAGCGCGTTGTGGTAGCCCGGGCCGAGCAGCCCTTCGGCCCAGCCTTCGCCATAATCGGCAAACCAGCTCAGCATCCGCTGCAGCCCGATCGCCAGCACCGTCACCAGCACCAGCGCGAGCCCGATCGAGCGCCACAGGATGGTGCGCATCGGTGGCGACAGGATCTGCGTAAGCGCCTTGACGGCGGCGTCGAGCATGGCGGTTGCCTCTTGTGAAAAAACCCTCGCGAGAGGTAGATACAGCGGAGGGTTTCGGCAAGGGCTGCCGGCCCCCCGGGGAGACTGTCGTCAAAAACAACGCCGAAAGAGGCTGCTATGACCCGCGTCCAGGAACTCTATCCCGACAACAAGATCGTGCTGCGTGAAGTGGGCCTGCGCGACGGGCTGCAGCTGGTGAAGACGTTTCCGTCCACATCCGCCAAGCAGCGCTGGATGCGCGAGGAATTTGCCGCGGGCGTCCGCCATTTCGAGACCGGCTCGTTCCTGCCGGCCAAATCCTTTCCGCAATTCGCCGATGTCGGCGAGATGATCCAGACGGTGGCCTCGCTGCCCGGCGCCTACGGCATCGCGCTGGCGCTGAACGAGCGCGGCGTCAACGAGGCGCTGGCGTCCGGCGTTGCCGAAGTGGCCTCGGTGGTGTCGGCGACCGAAGAGCACAGCCAGGCCAACGCCAACCGCTCGCGCGAGAGCGCCATCGCCAACATCAGGCGGCTCTGCGAACTGCGCGACGCCAGTGCACACAAGCCGGTCGTCAACGCCGCGATCTCGATGTCGCTGGGCTGCTCGATCGCGGGGCCGGTCGACCCGCGAGAAGTGCTGTGGCTGACGGAGAAACTGTTCGAGGCCGGCGCCGACATGGTCGCGATCTGCGACACCGTCGGTTACGCCGGGCCCAGGCAGGTCGGCGAACTCACCGCTGGCGCGGTGAAGATCGCGGGAGCGAAGCCGATCTGCATCCACCTGCACGACACGAGAGGGATGGGGATCGCCAACGCTTCCGCCGCGCTCGATTCCGGCGCGCGCGTGCTGGACGGATCGCTCGGCGGCCTCGGCGGCTGCCCGTTCGCGCCGGGCGCCACCGGCAACGTCGTGATCGAGGATCTCGCGTTCCTGTGCGAGAGCAAGGGCTTCGCGACCGGGATCGACATCGAGAAACTGGTTGCGGTGCGCGGCATTTTGAAATCGGAAATGCCGGAAGAAGCGCTCTATGGCGGCCTTGCGCGCGCCGGATTGCCGCGTGGAAGCGCGGCGAAGGCGGCTTGATTCAGTTTCCCGTCATGACCGGGCTTGTCCCGGCCATCCACGTCTTCCTTGCGGTGAAACTGTTGAGACGTGGATGCCCGGGACAAGCCCGGGCATGACGAACTGGAACTACAGCTTCGTCATCCGCAGCCTTAGCGCGTTGCCCACCACGCTCACCGACGACAGCGCCATCGCGGCGGCCGCAATGATCGGCGACAGCAAGAGCCCGAACGTCGGATAAAGAATCCCGGCCGCGATCGGAATCCCCGCCGCGTTGTAGATGAACGCGAAGAACAGATTCTGCCGGATATTGCCCATCGTCGCCTGCGACAGGCGGCGCGCGCGGACAATGCCGCCAAGATCGCCCTTCAGCAGGGTCACCCCGGCGCTTTCCATCGCCACATCGGTGCCGGTACCCATGGCGATGCCGACATCGGCGGCGGCGAGCGCCGGTGCGTCGTTGACGCCGTCGCCGGCCATCGCAACGATCCGCCCGGCCTTTTGCAGCTTTGCCACCACCGCGCTCTTCTGGTCGGGCAGCACTTCGGCTTCGACATCGGATATGCCGAGGCGCCTGGCGACGGCGTTCGCCGTGGTCCGGTTGTCGCCGGTCAGCATGATGACCTTGATGCCGTCGGCCGCCAGCGCCTTCAGCGCTTCCGGCGTCGACGCCTTCACGGGATCGGCGATGGCGAACAGGCCGGCGAGCTTGCCGTCGATCGCCATGTTGATCACGGTCGCGCCGTCACCACGCAGGCGTTCGCTTTGGTCGTTCAACGCAGAGGCGTCGATGCCGAGCGATTGCAGATAGCTCGCATTGCCGAGAACGACGGTCTTGCCGTCGACCTTGCCGGTGGCGCCCTTGCCGGTCGGCGAGTCGAAGGCTTCGACCTTGCCGAGATCGAAATGGCGCTCCTTCGCGGCGCGCACGATGGCGTCGGCCAGCGGATGCTCGCTCGCGCGTTCGACGGTGGCGGCCAGTCGGAGAATTTCC
>JAQSDT010000553.1 GCA_029946075.1 bacterium
CATAACACCGCCGTCGATTCCGATCATCGCTCCGACCGCCGAAGCGACGGGTTGAGCGCCTACGCACAGTTGACTGCAGGACACACTTTCGAGGTCGCGCGCTCCACCGATGAGGCGTTGAGGTTCGTGGAGGCGACGCTTGCGGTCGTGCTCGATACGACGGCCGCCAACGACGGTTCCATCCAGGGCATGCTGCATGATGTGGTGAGTGCCGCCCGCGGCCTGAAGGACATTGTCGTGCTCGATGCCCGCGGACGAGTGGTCCACCAAGCAAGCGGCAGCGAGGGCATTGGTCTCGACCGTACTGATCAGCCCTACTTCACGTCGTTCCGCGAAAACCCTGCCCTGAAGTTCAACATGGGCGCCCCCGTCCGGCTCGGGTCTCAGTCGACGTTGGCCGGTTGGCTTATCCCCGCGGCGCGCGCTTGGCGAAAGCCCAATGGTGAGCTCGCCGGCGTCATCGTGGGCATGCTGGAGCCGCAACTCTTCGACACCGCATGGACGTTCGACAATGAAATTGCCGGCCTCAGCATCGCGTTGACCACCGCCAATGGCGCGCTGATCATGCGCCGCCCTTTCCTGGCCGAGGTGATGGGCCGCCCGTTGATCGATGGCCCAACCTTGTCGCAGGTCTCGCGGTCCGTCGCGGACACGCTTCAAGCCCGCAGCTCCTTCGATGGGCAAGACACGCTCATGGCTTATCGCAAAGTGGCCGCCTATCCCGGCCTCCTGATCTTCGTCGCCCAGCCCATGGACGTGGTGCTGGCCGGCTGGCGGCGCATCACCTGGATCGTCGGGACGATCTGGCTGCTCGCCTCGCTGGCGCTTGGCGGGCTCGGTGCCCGGCTTGCAGCCGAGATGAACGTTCGCGGCGCCCTGGAAAATCGCTATCACGCACTGTTCGATTCCATTCCTTACCCGGTGATCGTCTCCGATTGCGATACTCAGCGCGTTCTCGCTTTGAACTCTTCGGCACGCCATCAGTACGGTTTGGGCGACGCCCGGCTGACAGCCGACTTTGCAGTGCTGGCTGACAGGCGGCAGGCGTTTTCGAAGGATACTGCCTCGATCCTTCAAGGACAGCGACATCGCAACAAGGACGGCACGACGATCGACGTCGAGATGACCGTGCGCCTCATCGAGTACGATCGCCGGCCTGCCATACTGACGATTGCAGTCGACGTCAGTGACCGACTCAGGGCCGAGCGGGCGCGACATTCCGCCGAAGACCAGCTTCGCCAGTCGCAGAAGATGGAGGTGCTGGGGCAACTGACCGGCGGCATAGCGCACGACTTCAACAACATCCTGATGGTGATCATCGACAACGTCGAGGCCTTGACGGAGAAGGACAACGTCGACCGCGAGACCCTGAAGCGGCTAGATCGCATTGCCCAGTCCACGCAGCGGGCCGAAGACCTGACGCGCCAGATGCTCGCCTTCTCGCGCAAGCAGCCGCTGCGCCCGCGACCGACAAATGTCAACGACTTGGTGGCTGATACCGGTAAGCTCCTTCGTCGTGCGCTGGGCGAACAGATCGAAGTCGACTCCGTCATGGCGGAAGACGTGTGGGCGGTCTACATCGATCGCGCACAACTCGAAACTGCCTTGTTCAATCTCTGTCTTAACGCGCGCGATGCCATGCCACATGGTGGGCGGGTTCTGATCGAGACGCGCAACATCACGCTTGACAAGGAATACGCCGAGAAGGTCTCGGGCGCAGCGTCGGGCGACTACGTGGAGATCGTCGTCAGCGATACCGGTCGCGGCATTCCGAAAGACGATCTCGACAAGGTGTTCGAGCCGTTCTTTAGCACCAAGGCGGGTGGCAAAGGATCCGGACTCGGACTCAGCATGGTGTATGGCTTCATCAGACAGTCGAACGGCCTGATCGAGATCAGCAGCAAGGTCGACCACGGCACCTCGTTCAGGCTCTGCTTGCCGCGCTGCGACGGGGCGCCCGAAGGGATGGCTGTCAGCAGGACTTCGGTTCCTGTGGGCGGGGCGGAGCGCGTACTCGTCGTCGAGGATGACCCGCAGGTGCGCGCCAGCGTCGTGCGCCAGTTGCAAAGCCTGGGTTACGTGGTGTCCGAAGCGGCCGACGGTGCCGCCGGTGTCGCCTCCTTCGAAGCAGCCGAACAGCCCTACGAGCTCCTGCTGACCGACGTCGTCATGCCCGGACCGTTGAACGGCAAGTTGCTGGCCGACGAAATCGTCCGTCGGTGGCCGGCGACCAGGATCGTGTTCATGTCGGGCTACACCGACAATGCCCTTATCTACGAGGGCCGGATCGCCGCCGACGTACGACTGTTGAGCAAGCCGTTCAGGAAAAGCGACCTGGCGAAGATGATCCGTAGTGCGCTCGACAGCGATGCCATCGTGAACCCGACTGGGACCTGATGGCCAATCGAAACACCCCGATCGTCGCCCGCGTGCTCACGTGGCGGTCTGTCGTCGTGGCCTGGTTGGCCGTCGGGCTTGGACTTTTCTCCTCCGCCGGCGAGGCCGCCGATATTGCAATAAATGCTCGGACGCCCCCAAGCGCCTTGGCGCGGCCGGGGGAACTGCCCACGCTTCGCCTGACGGGAAGACTCGAGACCGGTGACGCCGACAAGCTGCGTGCGATCCTCGCCAAGCTTCCCGTCCCGACCGGGGCCAATGCCGAGAATCCGGTGGCGATCATCGAGCTCAGCAGCATCGGCGGCAGTCTCACCGAGGGGTTCGAAATCGGCACACTCTTGAGAAAGTTCAAGGTGATTGCCGTGGTGCGCAAGAAGGACCTCTGCCTGTCCTCGTGCGCCCTGGCGTTCCTCGGCGGCAACGTCTTCCACAAACCATCGACCTATCCGAACGATTGCAATCTCGAAATCGGCGGCAAGGTGGCATTCCATAATTTCTCGCTCAACCGCAACGGCTTGCGGGAAGTGACGCCGGACGATCCCGTGGCGAGCCGGCTGCAAGGCTTCGCTGATGCCAGAGGCGGCGCCGCCG
>JAQSDT010000554.1 GCA_029946075.1 bacterium
GCCGAGCGCGATGTCGAGCCCGAGTGAGCCGGACGACACCGTTTCGATATCCATCGACCGGTCGTTCTTGCCCAGCTTCATCACCGAACCCTTGCCGAACTGACGCTCGATCTGGGAGAGCGCGGCGGCCAGGGCCTTGGTCTTATCCATGGAGGATCCTTCGACGATACGCAGGGCAGAGACGGACATAGTGCTAACTCCTTATGGCGGGATTCGCGGGCGGGACAAACAGGGCGGGGTCAGGCAGATCGGGGATTCGGCGGCACGGGAACCTGTGTACCATGTTTGTTCTCTGTTCGCAATATGTTCTTTTTGAATTGATGGGTTCTGGCCTGTTTCCGACCTCACTGGCCTGGTTTGAAAATTGCGGCGGCCTGGTTTGATTGTGTGACCACCGTCACATCGAGACCCGCTTTGGCCCGGCATGGTCCGCTCACATCAACGAGCGCAGTGCGCCACAAACGGAGCGGGACCATGAACGACGAAATCTCGATTATGAAAGATGCCGACCTCAACCTTGTGAGCGGCGGCTTCTCATTCCAGATTTTTGGATACAAAGTCGAAGTTACTCAGAGCCCTGACCGCGTAATGCCCAGCGGCAGAACTGTTCATTTCGACCCGACTGTCTCAATTGTTAAGGTCTAAGCCAGCAAGGTCGGCCGAACGTAAATTTCCTACTTTGCATGGGGTTGTTTTCGAGATTTTGTTTTTGGGCCTCCGCGGCGCGACCGTCTTTGCTTTTGAACAGCCCTTTCTCTAACGATCAGCGATGGCCCAGATCCGATCCGTTCTGCTCGACCTCGACGGCACGCTGATCGATTCCGCGCCCGGCATTCTGGCCAGTTGCGGCGCGGCGCTGCGCGCGCTCGGGCATGAGCCGCCAGCGGATATGCGTGTTGCCGTCGGGCCGCCGCTCGAGGACATCCTGCGCGGCCTGCTGGCGCCGCTCGGCGACGACAGGCTCGATGAAGCCGTGCTCGCCTATCGCGCGGACTACGGCAGCAACGGCATTGCGAGGAACACGCTCTATCCCGGCATCGGCGATGCGTTGCGCCAGATGTCCGGCGCCGGCTTGCAGCTTTATCTGGCGACGTCGAAGCGCGCGGTATTCGCCCGCGCCATTCTCGAACATCTCGAACTCACCAGGTTCTTCGCGGGGATCCACGGCTCCGAACCCGGCGGCGCGCTGGATCACAAGCCGGAACTGATCGCGCATGTTCTGTCCAAACACCGGCTGCATCCGGCATCCAGCGTCATGGTCGGCGATCGCCAGTTCGACATCAGCGGCGCGCACGCCAACGGCATGCGCGCGTACGGCGTGCTCTGGGGCTACGGCAGCCGCGCGGAACTGGAAGGCGCCGGCGCCGATCGATTGCTGCCATCGGCGGCCGAGTTGTCGCAACTGACGACCGGAACAATTTAAGACACACTTGCCGTTTCGGCTGAACGTCCCGTCAACCCGGGCTGGATCAGACTGCCGCGATGGAACAGCACATTCTGGACGCCGAAGAGGAATCGCTGCTGCGAACGCTGCAGCGCCGCTACGCCTATCTTGCCGCGTGGTTGCTGCGGCTCAACCGCGTGCCGGAGCCACCGCGGCCCCCCGATCCGATCCGGACGGATTCTCCCTCGCGGACACACATTCCGACACGGCAGCCACTGCCGCCCCGCCCGCAATAGGCATCCGGGCGACACGAAGATTGCTGAAATTTTAGACGACGACTCTCCCCGGCTGTGTTCCAATACCAGAGCTGGAACAGCTCATAAAAGCTGAAGGGGAGCGCGCATGAAGACCATCGCTGTTATCCTGTCGCTGGCCATTTCGGGCGCCGCACTGGCGTCGACGGTCATTCCCGCCGCAGCCACGAAAATGAACGGCAAATGCTGCCAGTCGTCCGACGGCGGCCGTTCGGCCGCCTACAAGCGCGTCATGGCGCGGCGCGCGATTCCCCACACCTGCAGCGCCTATGCCGCCTCCTGTATCCGCGATTCCGCCAGCCGGACCGACCGGGTCGAAATGTGCATGGCCGCAAAGGCACAATGCATGCGAACCGGCGTCCATGTCGGCCCGTACAGCGGCAGGCAATTCGCCGGCATGACGCGGATCTAGCGTTCGGCAAGCCGATGAATCGGGGCCGGCAGAATACGCCGCCGATCGTTGCGGCGCGCCTGACGCAAACGACCCCGCCGCATGGGGCTATGCAGCGAGGTCGCTGACGACGGGGAAAGAACTGGAGGAACCACCCCGCCGTCGTAACCAATACGTCGCCTGCGTGCCGTCGTTTCCCGTTTCGCAAGGCGCGGCGTTGAACCTTTTGTGTTCCACCCCGACCTATTCCTGCCTGGGACATTGCATCACTCGGGGAATAGGCCTGCGCCGCCAAGCGACCATACTCCGCTTGTGCGGCGCAGCGCTTTTTTCGGCTCCCGGAGATTTGATCGGCCGCCCGGGGTTCAATCAAATGAAATCAGCCAAATTTTCAACAGGCGTGCCCGGTCACGCGCCAGAACCAGTATGTTCACTATTGAACACATGGAACTTTTGGGTTCCACTCCCGCCAAGATTGAAACCGGGCGGCGCACGTCGCGTAATCCTGCGTGTTGATCGAACCGGCCTGCACCGCGGCACGCCCGGATTCGACAACTCCTTCTCATGAGCGCTGCTGTGAATAATTACCTGCCTTCCCGGCGTGCTATTATTTTACTTTGCAATCTTAGATTACTTTGTTGAGGATTGACCGGTCGGAACGATTGCATGATCCACAGGGGTATCGAATTCACCGTAACGGCGGTCGCTCCGGGCATCTGGAAATGGCAATTCCGCATCGGCGACCGCGTCGTGTCCGGCAAGACCGAAGCCAAGCTCAACCTGCTCGCCATCCGCCGGGTACAGTTGCGCATCGACCGGGAGCTGAAAAAAATCGCGCGCGATTAGAGCCTTTTCCACTTAAAGCGAAGCATATCCGGAATGTCGGAAGTAGTTGGCG
>JAQSDT010000555.1 GCA_029946075.1 bacterium
TCTCCCGTATTCCTCGTCATTGCGAGCGAAGCGAAGCAATCCATCGCCCTTCAGGCACGACTGTGAATTGCCTCGCGCCATGGGCAATTACATCAGAGGTAAGTTTCCGCGGCTCAATCGTCGAACATCGGCGGCGGCTTGAAGCCGCCGAATTCCCGCTCGATCAGTTCCGCCAGCTTCAGCGGCGTGCGATCTTCCAGCCAGGGCCCGAGGATCTGCACCCCGACCGGCAACCCGTCCGGCGCAAAGCCGGTCGGGATCGCCGTGGAGGGCAGGCCGGGCAGGGTGGCGATGCCGGGCCAGGCGAGTTGGTCGGGATAGACGTACTCCTTGCCGTCGATCTTGATGCGGCGGGTTTCCTGGTCGGCCGAATGGTCGTGCGGATAGGCCGGCGTCGGCATGATCGGGCAGATCACGGCGTCATAGGTTTTGAACAGTTCGCGCCACTGCGCGCGCAGGCGCGAGCGCCCGCCGTCGGCCATCAGCCAGTCGCGGTGCGAGAGCGCGATGCCGCGCAGGCGTTCGGCGGCAAGGCTGTTGTCGCTGGCCGGCAGGGCGGCAGCGGCAGTCTGCGCACCGGCAAAGACTTCCGGCGCAAACGACGCCGACAGGAACGACATCAGCATCCGCATATAGATCCGGCTCGATGCGGCGAAATCCGGCAGCAGCGGACTGGAGCGGTCGACCTTGACGCCGGCCTTGCCGAGATATGTGGCGAGCGCCTCCAGGGAGTCGCGCACCGCCTTGTCGGTCGGAAGCAGTGGATCGCTGTCGATCAGCAGCACGCGAAAGTTCTTCAGATCGGTATGACGCGCCGCCGGAAGATCGAGTCGATAGGCCTTGCCGGCCTCGAGCGGATCAGGCCCGGCGATCACGTCCATCAGCAGCGAAAGGTCTGCCGCGCTGCGCGTCATCGGGCCGATCACGCTGAGGTCGCGCGTCGAGGGCAGCGGCGGCAGGGGCGGCGGCACGTGGCCGCGCATGGCAACCAGATCAAACGTCGGCTTGTGCGCGTAGATGCCGCAATGAAACGCCGGCACGCGCAAGGAGCCGCCGATGTCGGAGCCGAGCGACAGCGCGCCGTAACCCGCCGCGACCGCTGCGGATGATCCGCCGGACGAACCTCCCGGCGTGCGACCGAGATCGTAGGGGTTGTTGGTGGTGCCGTAGATCTCGTTGTAGCTTTGCCAGTCGCCGAGCCCGATCGGCACATTGGTCTTGCCGAGGATGACGCCGCCAGCGTCCTTGACGCGGGTGACCGGCAGCGAGTCCTCCGTCGGCGTGAAATCTTTCTGCGCCGGAAAGCCCCATGTCGTCGGCAGGCCGGCGACGTTGTAGGATTCCTTCACCGTCATGGGAATGCCGAGCAGCGGCCTCTTCGCCCCGCGCGCCAGCTCGGCGTCGGCGGCGCGGGCGGCGGCCAGGCCGCGCTCGAAATCGCGTGCGCAGATCGCGTTGATTTTCGCATCGTGCCGCTCGATCCGGCCGATCGCGTCCTGCGCCAGTTCGACGGCGGAGACTTTTTTGGCGGCGAGGGCCGCCGACAGTTCGACGGCGGTCTTGAAGCTCCATTCCGATATGGCCAAGGCTTGCTCCCGGTCTGCTTGTTGCGGCGCGGATGATGCTCAGTTTGCCGCAACGCCGCAAGAGCAATGGCTGTACAGTGGCACAGCCTTGCGCGCGCCCTTGGCGAAGTCTCCCTTGGCGCGCTAGTCTTGCGACCAACAAAAAATGAAAACCGGGAGGCCGCGAATGAAATCCGCATGGGTGACAGGTGTCGTTATCGCCGCAGCGGTCTGCATGGCGACAACAGCCCGCGCCGCCGAGATCAGGCTCGCCGAACAATTCTCGATGGGCTACCTGCAATTCAACGTCATGAAGCGGGACAGGCTGATCGAGAAATACGCGACGCAACGCGGCCTGAAGGATTTCAAGGTATCCTGGCAGCGCTTCAACGGCCCGGTGGCGATGAACGAGGCTCTGCTGTCGAACTCGACCGACATCGTCAGCGGCGGCGTTCCCGGCCTGATCACGCTGTGGGACAAGACGAAAGGCACCTCGTTCGAGGTCAAGGGCATCTGCGCGCTGAGCTCGCAACCATTCCTGCTCAACACCTCCAATGCCGCGATCAAGTCGGTGAAGGATTTCGGCGAGAAGGATCGCATCGCGGTTCCCTCCATCAAGGTATCGGTGCAGGCGGTACTGCTGCAGATGGCTGCGGCCGCCGCTTTCGGCGAGGAGAATTATGCCAAACTCGATCCGCTCACGGTGTCGATGTCGCCGCCGGATGCGACCATTGCGATGCTAAGCGGCGCGGGCGGCGTCAGCTCGGTCTTCAGCGTGCCGCCGTTCCAGTTCCAGCAACTGGAGCAAGGCAATATCCGTACGGTGCTGTCGTCGTTCGACGTGCTCGGCCCGCACACCTTCACGGTGGCCTGGACGTCGGCGCGCTTCCGGAAAGACAACCCGGAGCTTTACGGCGCATTCCTCGATGCGGTGAAGGAAGCCACCGCGATCATCGCGGCCGATCCGAAGGGCACGGCGCAAAGCTGGATCAGCGATTCCGGCTCGAAACTGCCGCTCGAGATGGTGACGAGGGTCGTGACCGGACAAGGCGTCGAATGGACGATGACACCGGCGGCGACGATGAAATTCGCCAAATTCATGCGCAAGGTCGGCACCACGAAGAACGAGCCGGCAGCGTGGCAGGACTTGTTCTTCCCGGAGATCGCGAGCCTCAACGGCAGTTGAGCCGCCACGTTGTCTCGTCAGGGCTGGAACGACCGCGCAGAAACGCGCGTCATCGGATTGACGGGCACCTTGACCGGCTCGTCACCCGATTTGCCGTCCGGAACCGGGAAAGCATAGCCGATGATCGTCTTGATCACGAGGCGGTCTGACGCCGGCGTCAGGCCGTAGCCGACGCCGAAATTGACGCCGAAGACGCCGAACTTGAAATCGGTGACGGCGACCAGCGTATGTTGCTG
>JAQSDT010000556.1 GCA_029946075.1 bacterium
GGGTCTTGGCCCGGTCGCCGCAGCACTGCTGGTCGTGATCATGGTGCTGTGCGTGGGCGCATGGCGGGTGATGCAGGGCGATCTGACCATCGGCGGCCTGCTGGCGCTGCAGGTGCTGGCCGGTCTCTGCTCGGTGCCGGTCGCGGCCCTCGCATCCGATTATTGCGAGTTGCAGGAAGCCGCCGGCGCCCTGATGCGGCTCGACGACCTGCAACTGCATCCGCGCGATCCGCTGGTCGCACGCGACGGGGTTGCGATGCCGGCGGTCGGATCGGCCAAAGGTCTTTCGCTCGAAAATATCGGCTTCGGTTTCGCTACCGGACCAATGCTGTTCGATCGCGTCGATTTCCGTCTGGAGCCCGGCAGCCTGACCGCGTTGACCGGTGATTCCGGTTCGGGCAAGTCGACGCTGGCGCGAATTGCCGCCGGCCTGCTGGCGCCGCGCCATGGCCGCGTGCTGCTGGACGGCGTCGCGGTCGGGGAATGGCCGCGTGAGGAGCTGCGCAAGCGGCTGCTGTATATCCCGCAGACCAGCGCGGTGTTCAGCGGCAGCATCGCCGAGAACGTCACGCTGTGGGACGAGACCATTCCGCATGGCGACGTCGTCGCTGCGTTGCGGCTGGCGCATGCAGATCACATGATCGCGACGCGCGCGGGCGGGCTGACCGCCTCGCTCACGTATCAATCGCCGAATTTCAGCGGCGGCGAAGTGCAACGCCTGGCGCTGGCGCGCGTGCTGGCGCGGCGGCCTTTGGTTCTGATTCTCGACGAAACCACCAGCGCGCTCGATGCGCTGTGTGAGGAAGACGTCATCGCCGGGCGGCGCCGCAGCGGCGCAGCGGTGCTCGTCGTCACCCATCGCAAGGGCACGGCCGCGCGCTGCGACCGTATCCTGCATCTGAACGGCAAGGGCGATCTGATCGTGCTGCCACCCGCGCCTGCCGAAGTGCCCGCAACGGCGGCCGATCCGCAGAGGCTGTCGGCATGAGTGCGCAGCCCACCGCCGAATTTGCCGATACCGCCGGCCGCATCGAAAGCTTCTTGCGGGACCGCAAACCGCGGCTGTCGACCGACCGCGCCGCCGTCACGGAGGCCTTTGCCACCGCCGTGTCGGCGCTCGGCATGACGGCGCCGGCCGGATCTCAGCTCGACGATGACGAAACAGGTCCCGTCGCGCTGGAACGGCTCGCGACCGCATCGGGATATCTCGTGTGTCCGGTGCCGGTGGCATCCTCCCGGGCTGGCGAGACCGCCGTTCCCGTCATCGGCTTTGCCACCGCGGACGGCGAGCCTGTCCTGATCGGCCGCCGCGGCAAGCGCTGGTCGATCGCTTCGCGCCAGACCGGCTGGGTCATGCGCCCGACCCGTTCGATCGACTTCCCGGCCTTCGACGCCACCGGCTACATGATCCTGCCGGCCTTCCCCGAGCGGGCGATGAGCCCCAGGGATTTGCTCGGCTTCGGCCTTGGCCGCAACATCCGCGAACTCGCCAGCTTCCTCGTCGCCACGCTGATCGCGGGTATGGTCGCGGCCCTGATCCCGATGGTCAGCCAGCCGCTGTTCGACGTCGTGGTGCCCGAGCATGACGGCTTTCTGCTCGGCCAGATCGCGATCTTTCTCGTCATCGTCGGCGCCGCCAATCTGATGACGCGTTTTACGGCCGGGCTGGCCCGGCTGCGGTTCGACGGCAGGACCGGCTTTCTGCTGCGTGCGGCTGCGATCGATCGCGCCCTGCGGATCGCCGACCGTCTGGTGGGAGCCGGCCAGCAGATGCCGTCGGCGCCGATCGCGGCCTTGTCGGCACGCTCCGTCGAGACCTGGTATCGCGGCATCTGGGGCCTGGTGCTGACGATCGCGACCAGTCTTCTGATTGCCGCACCGAGCCTGCTGGTGATGGCACAGGTTTCCACGCGCGGCGCACTGATCGTCGGCCTGGTGTTCCTTGCCTGCTTCGGCGTCGCGGGCTGGATCGCCAAAAGGCGGATCGGCGCGCTGATGAACGGCCTGTCGGCGCCGCAGAGCTGGCTGACGACATCCTATGAAGCGCTGGCGCTGATCGACACGGTTCGCGCGGGCGCGGCCGAGGGGCGGGTGTTCTCGCGCTGGGCCGACGGTTTTCTGTCGCTGCGCCATCGTTTCCTGCGCGCCGACCGGATCGGATCCGGCAGCGCGGCGATCGAGGCGGGCCTGGAAAGCGCGCTGATGCTGTCGGTGCTGCTGGCGCTGGTGCTGGCCGGCGGCATCGCGACCGGCACCACCACGATCGCCTTCGTCGTCGCAGCCGGCAGCGTCACGGGCGCTGCGATCACCGTGATCGGCTCGCTCGGCCAGGTTACGATGCTGGCGCTGCAGCACCGCATGATCATGCCGATCCTGCAGGGCGTACCGCAGCCGCGCAGCATCGGCATCGAGACGCCGGCGCTGCAGGGACGGATCGAGCTGTTTCGCATCGGCTGCCGCATGAATGAAAGCGAAGCGCCCGTGCTCGACGACGTCAGCATCGCAGTGGCGCCGGGCGAACATATCGGCATTACCGGTCCGTCGGGCGCCGGCAAGACCACGCTGCTGAAAGTGCTGCTCGGGCTGGTGAAGCCGCAGTCGGGACACGTGCTGTTCGACGGTCATGATCTCGCCGGCCTCGATGCTGCGGCGTTGCGCCGGCAGATCGGCGTCGTCGGCCAGGGCGGCCGGCTGTTTCCCGGCACCTTGCTGGAGAACATCGCGGCCGGTGCGCCGCTGACGCCTGACATGGCGATGCAGGCGGCGCGCATGGCCGGGATCGAGGCCGACATCGCCGCGTTGCCGCTCGGCCTCGCGACGCCGGTCGCGGAGACCGACTGCGGCTTTTCCGGCGGGCAGGTGCAGCGCATCCTGCTGGCGCGCGCCTTTGCGACACGGCCGAAGGTGCTGGTGCTCGACGAAGCCACCAGCGCGCTCGACCCGCGCGTCGAGGCCGACATCGCCGCCGCGCTGGCCGAGATGAAGGC
>JAQSDT010000557.1 GCA_029946075.1 bacterium
GCTTGAGCGAGAAGCCCATGTTGTCGGCGACCGTCATGTGCGGGTAGAGCGCGTAATTCTGGAACACCATCGCAATGTCGCGCTCTTTCGGCTGAACATTGTTGACGACGCGGTCACCGATCGAAATCGTCCCCGACGTGATGTTCTCCAGACCTGCGAGCATACGCAGCAAGGTCGACTTGCCGCAGCCGGACGGACCGACCAGAACAACGAACTCACCATCCTCGATCGGGATCGACACGCCGTGCAAAACTTCGAAATTACCGAACGACTTACGCACGTCGCGAATCTGTACCGACGACATCTAAACTCTCTCCCCTCAGTTTCTGTTTTCTGGCGCCACGGGTTGAGGTGACGCCACGCTGTCTTTTTCGACTTTAATGACGGAAGCCGAACTCCCGGACATTATCATCCGCAGTTTGTTGGTTTTTAGCAATCCGATGGTAGCGCTGTCAATAATTGTTCAAACGTCTAATTCGTTGTGATATGAGCGCAGCATGGGCCGAAAACAAACCAAATCGGGCAGGATCCGTCTTACCGAGGTCGCCAAGCTGGCGGGCGTCAGCCCCATTACCGCGTCGCGCTTCTTCAGAAATCCCGAAGCGCTCTCGCAAAGCAAGCGCGAACGGGTCGACAGCGCCGTGAAGGAACTGGGCTACGTGCCCAATCTGGCCGCACGCGCGCTCGCCTCTCACCGCACCGAAGTGATCGGCGTGGTGATCCCGTCCCTCACCAACAGCGTGTTCGCCGACGTGCTGCGCGGTGTCTATGATTCGCTGGAAGGCAGCCGTTACAGCATTCAGCTCGCCAACACCCGATACAGCATCCTGCAGGAAGAGAAGCTGCTGCGACTGTTCCGCGCACAGAAGCCGGCAGGATTGATCGTGACCGGCATCAACCAGACTGCGGAATCGCGCACGATCCTGGAAACGATGAATTGCCCGGTCACGCAAATCATGGAGATCGGCGACAGCCCGGTCGACATGATGGTCGGCTTTTCGCATTATGACGCCAGCTTCGCGGCGATTTCGCACATTCTCGAACAGGGACGAAAGCGCATCGGCTTCCTCGGCGCGCGAATGGATCCCCGCGTGCAGCGGCGGTTCGAGGGCTACCGCGAGGCCATGAAGGCGGCATCGCTGTTCGACCCGAACCTGGTCGTCACCACCTCGATACCGACCACCGTCACACTGGGCTCGACGCTGTTCGCCGACCTGCTCGCCCGGACGTCGGATATCGATGCGGTGTTCTGCGTCAACGACGACCTTGCCTTGGGCGTCCTGTTCGAGTGCCAGCGCCGCCAGATTGCCGTGCCGCGCGACATCGCCATCGTCGGATTCAACGATCTGGAATTTATGGCGACCGCCGTGCCCTCGCTCTCGAGCGTGCGCACCAACCGTTATGAAATGGGCCGGCACGCCGTCACCATGGTGATCGACGCCATCGAAGGCCGCCGGCCTGAACAGCGCGTGCTCGACCTCGGTTTTCAGCTGATGGTCCGCGAAAGCTCGATGCTGCAAAACACCTGATGAGGCATCTGATGCGACCCAACAGCGCGGACATTCGGGCCTGAGAAAATGATAGCGCTGTCTTTTGGAGCAAACTAGATTGCGGACGGGCCCGGCAACGAAATCGGCCGGAGCGGATTTGCGGCGGACGAAATTTTCAGCATGGTGCAGCCACTGCCGGAATTCGAGCCGCTCCTTTGTTTGCAGTGCGGGAGGAAGCAATGAAAAAAAGCGACGACAAGACCACCAACGGCAAGGGCCGCAGGCTCCGTTCCCTTGAGTGGTTCGACAACCCGCATAACCCGGGCATGACCGCGCTCTATCTCGAGCGCTATCTGAATTACGGCCTCACCCGCGCGGAATTGCAGTCGGGCAAGCCGATCATCGGCATTGCGCAGACCGGCAACGACCTCTCGCCCTGCAACCGTCACCATCTCGAACTCGCACACCGTGTCCGCGAAGGCATCCGCGAGGCCGGCGGCATCGCGATGGAATTCCCGACCCATCCGATCCAGGAGACCGGCAAGCGCCCGACGGCGGCGCTCGACCGCAACCTCGCCTATCTCGGCCTTGTCGAAATCCTGTTCGGTTATCCGCTCGATGGCGTGGTCCTGACCACCGGCTGCGACAAGACGACGCCCGCCTGCCTGATGGCGGCGGCGACCGTCAATCTGCCCGCGATCGTGCTTTCCGGCGGGCCGATGCTCAATGGCTGGTTCAACGGCGAGCGTACCGGCTCCGGCACGATCGTCTGGAAGCAGCGCGAACGACTTGCCGCAGGCGAGATCGACTACAACGAGTTCATCGAGATCGTATCCTCCTCGGCGCCCTCGGTCGGCCATTGCAACACCATGGGCACCGCCTCGACCATGAACTCGCTCGCCGAAGCGCTCGGCATGTCGCTGCCCGGCTGCGCGGCAATCCCGGCGCCCTACCGCGAACGCGGCCAGATCGCCTACGAGACCGGCAAACGCATCGTCGAGATGGTGTGGGAAGATCTCAAGCCCTCGGACATCCTGACCCGCAAGGCGTTCGAAAACTGCATCGCCGTCAACTCGGCGATCGGCGGCTCGACCAACGCGCCGATCCACATCAACGCGCTGGCGCGCCACATCGGCGTCGAGCTCTCGATCGACGACTGGCAGAAGCACGGCCTCGATGTTCCCCTGCTGGTGAATTTGCAGCCGGCCGGCTTCTATCTCGGCGAGGAATATCACCGCGCCGGCGGCGTGCCGACGGTGGTGCGCGAACTGATGACGCACAAGCGCATCCACGAGGACGCGCTCACCGTCAACGGCCGCACCATGGGCGAAAACTGCCGCGAGGCGACCAAGGCCGATGGCGATGTGATCTGGACCTACGACAAGCCGCTGCTGAAGGATGCCGGCTTCGTGGTGCTGCGCGGCAATCTGTTTGATTCCGCGATCATGAAGACCAGCGTGATCTCCAAGGAATTCCGCGATCGCTATCTGTCCAA
>JAQSDT010000558.1 GCA_029946075.1 bacterium
TAGGGGAGCGCGTCAGTGAAAGCGATGCCGATCAGAGGATAGGCGAGCCAGCCGAACCATTCGAAGAAGTAGTTCGGATGCCGCGACCAGTGCCATAGCCCGATGTCGCAGACCTTGCCCTTGTTGGCCGGATCGGTGCGGAACGCTTTCAGTTGCGCATCAGCCAGCGCCTCGCCGGCGATGCCGGCAAACAGAATCAGCGCGCCGAGATAGTCGGCCAGCCGCAAGGCGTCACCCGGAAAGCGCGCCGCCACGAAGATCGCGAACACCAGCGGGATCGAGCCGAGCCCCTGGTTCTGCAGAAAGATGAACATCCTGCGCGGCGAATCGGCGCCCCATTCCTTCGCAAACGCTGCATAGCGGGGATCGTCCGAGATCCCCGCCGAGCGCGCCGCAATATGGCTGCCGAGCCGAAGCGACCAGATCGCCACCAACGCTGCCACCAGCCATTGCCGGGCGTTGGGCGCAGCGCCCCCCACCGGCCACAGCGCGCTGCCGGCGCCGACCAGGCCGAGTGCGAAGGTCCAGATGGCGTCGACCCAGCCGGAATTGCCGGTCCGCTGCTGAACCAGCCAGGCGCCCGCCATCAGCAGGGAAAGCGCAACGGCGATCGCCGCCAGCGCCCAGAGATAGAGCATCGTCATGAAAAATCCCGGTTGGACATCCACCCGTTACAAAATACGCTCTACCCAAAGCGCGGTTTCAGCCCAGGGTTCCCGTCAAGCCTGCCTGAAATCGGGGCTTGCCCGCTTTTTTCTTCGGCCCGCTGTGCCATATTGGCGCCCAGCGCGGCTTTTCGTAACGGATGACGTCAGCAAATGCCCTCAGGACCCTCCTCCCGCTCCGATATGGAGATCGAACTGAGCAAACTGTCCTCGCCCCGGATTTTTCTGGTGCGGATGCTGGTGTTTCTGGTGCTGTGCGGTCTGGTCATGACCGTGCTGTACAAGCAGATCATCACTGCCTTCTTCGCCAATCCCGGCCTCAACGCGCTGATCGGCGCGGTGCTGCTGATCGGCATCATCCTGTCGTTCCGGCAGGTGATCCGGCTCTACCCGGAAGTGGCCTGGGTCAACAATTTCCGGATCGCCGATCCGGGCCTTGCCATCGAACGGCGGCCGACGCTGCTGGCGCCGATGGCGGCGATCCTGGGCGGCGAGCGCACCGGGCGAATGACGATCTCGCAGCAGACCATGCGGCACCTCTTGGATTCGATCGCGACGCGCCTCGACGAGGCCCGCGATATCTCGCGCTACATGACGGGTCTTCTGGTGTTTCTCGGCCTGCTCGGCACCTTCTGGGGCCTGATCGAAACCGTCGGCTCCGTCGGCAAGGTGATCGACGGGCTCAAGGTCGGCGGCGATTCCGGCGCCCTGTTCGACACGCTGAAGGACGGCCTCGCCGCGCCGCTCGCCGGTATGGGCATTTCGTTCTCGTCCTCGCTGTTCGGCCTTGCCGGTTCGCTGATCCTCGGCTTCCTCGACCTGCAATCGAGCCAGGCGCAGAACCGCTTCTATACCGACCTCGAAGACTGGCTCGCCTCCACCGTGAAGGAATATGGCGGCGAAGGCGGCGCCGGCGGGGAAATGCAGCATGCGATGGAGCGGCTGCGCGCTGCGGTCGAGGAAGGTGGCGGCGGCGGCAGCCGCAACACCACGGCGGCGATGGCCAACCTCGCGGAGGCCATTCAGGGCCTCGTCGCCCATATGCGCACCGAGCAGCAGATGATCCGCGAATGGGCCGACGGCCAGGGCGAACAGAACCGCGAGATCAAGAAGCTGCTGGAGCGGATCGCGCGGCAGCCCGAGAAGAACTAGGCGCAAGCCCAAACAAGGAAACTCATGGCCCTCGCCCGCAGCCGCCGCAATGATTCCGGCTTCAACTACTGGCCGGGCTTCGTCGACGCGCTGTCGACGCTGGTGCTGTCGATCGTGTTCCTGCTCTCGGTGTTTCTCGTCGTGCAGTTCTTCCTGTCGCAGGAAGTCACCGGAAAGGACAAGGCGCTCGAGCAGCTCAACGCCAAGATCGCCCAATTGAACGATCTGCTGTCGCTGGAAAAGCTCACCAAGCTGACGCTCGACGATCAGGTTTCGCAACTCCGCGCGGGGCTTGCCTCCGCCGAAGGCGAGCGCGACCGCATCAAGGGGCTCTATGACGGCCTCGCCGGTGCCGGCAATGACGCGCAGGGCCGCGCCAACGAACTCAACAAGGCGCTCGATTCCGAGAAAGGCCTGACCTCGCGCGCGCTGGCGCAGATCGAGGTGCTGAACCAGCAGATCAGCGCGCTGCGGCGCCAGCTTGCGGCGCTGGAGGAAGCGCTGGAGGCATCCGAAAAGCGCGACAAGGAATCGCAGGGACGGATCGCGGATCTCGGCTCGCGCCTCAACGTCGCGCTGGCCCAGCGGGTGCAGGAATTGACGCGCTACCGCTCTGAATTCTTCGGGCGTCTGCGCGCGATCCTCGGCAACCGTCCGGACGTCCGGATCGTCGGCGACCGTTTTGTGTTCCAGTCGGAAGTATTTTTCGATGCCGGCCAGGCGCTGCTGTTGCCGGAAGGCTGCGCCGAACTGGACAAGCTCGCCACCGCGCTGATCGACCTCGACAAGCAAATCCCGACCGAAATCGCCTGGGTGCTGCGCGTCGACGGCCACACCGACGTGCGGCCGATCCTCAACAGCCCGGTGTTCAAATCGAACTGGGAATTGTCGGCGGCCCGCGCGATCTCGGTGGTGCAATATCTGGTTTCACTCGGCGTGCCCGCCCAGCGCCTGGTCGCGGCTGGCTTTGCCGAATTCCAGCCGCTCGACACCGCCACGACCGAAGATGCCTACAAGCGCAACCGCCGCATCGAGCTCAAGCTGACGGAACGGTAGTGACAACAACGTTTGAGCTGCGCCCCTACCGCGCCGAGGACGAGGACGCCGCGATCGCGCTGTGGCTCGAGACCTGGAAGCTCGCTTACCCCTCGATCGATTTCGACGC
>JAQSDT010000559.1 GCA_029946075.1 bacterium
GTTTGCCGATCATCGACTTGCCGCTTTCGGCATGGGTGATCAGCACGGTCTTGCAGAGGCCGGCTTCGATCGCAGCGGCGGCATGGCGGACATGCAGCATGAACGAACAGCCGCCGACCGAGGTGCCGTCCACCCAGGTCGGCGTGATGCCGAGATAATGCGCGATCTGCTGCGGGGTTTCGACGGCGGTGGCGATGCCGTCGATATCGGACAGTTTCAGTCCGGCGTCGGCGATGGCGTTGAGCGCGGCATCCGCGTGCAACTGGATTTGCGACATGTTGGGGATGACGCCGAGCTCGGTGGTCTCGGCGGCGCCGACGACGGCGACTGCGTTTCTGCGCATGGTGCTTAACCCTTCGCCGGACGGAACTGGGGAAGGGTGATCTTGTCGTCGAGCTTCTCGAAGGCGACTTCGAGCTTCATGTCGAGCTCCAGCGCTTCGGGCGTCTGCGGACAATCGACGATGTTGCTCATCATGCGCGGACCTTCGTCGAGTTCGACGACGGCGATGGCATAAGGCGGCGTGAAACCGGGCGCTGCCGGGCGGTGGTTGATGACGTAGCTGTACAGCTTGCCCTTGCCGCTGGCCTTGAACACGCTGACCTTGCGCGAAGCGCAGGACGGGCAGAACGGACGCGGCGGGAAATAGACGTTGGCGCAGGCATCGCAGCGCTGCAGGCGGAGTTCGCCGGCCTGCGTTCCATCCCAGAAATGCTGCGTTTCGGGCGTGGGTTTCGGTTTGGCGCGCGCGGGCTCAGCCATGTCGGGCAATTCCTCCGGAAATGCGGGCGTCGCCCGCTTGTTGCGATCTTGATGCGACAATTGACCATTCCCCGTCAACGGTCCAGCGGCGCTGCCGCATGGCCGCATTCCCGGCAGGCTGCGGCGCTTGTATGCCAGCAATTTTCCGCGCTAGGGTATTTGTCGGTCGGATATAGTTCGTTGCGTGGCGCGCGGTGCCGGCAGCGGCGCGAGGAGGCGTGGTGCGAACGATACGAATAGGGTCCGGCGCCGGCTATTCGGGCGATCGCATCGAGCCTGCGATCGAACTCGCCGAGAAGGGCGATATCCAGTACCTCGTGTTCGAATGCCTCGGCGAGCGCACGGTGGCGCTGGCGCAGCAGGCGCGGATGAAAAATCCCGACAGCGGCTATGACCCGTTGCTGGAAGAGCGGATGCGCGCGGTGCTGCCGATCTGTGCCTCCAGGGGCATCAAGATCGTCACCAATATGGGCGCGGCCAACCCGGAAGCTGCCGCGCGCAAGGCCGCGGAAATTGCGAGGTCGCTCGGACTGCCGTCGCTGAAGATCGCGGCTGTTATCGGCGACGACGTGCTCGACGCCTGCAAGGCCGACGATCTCTCGATCATGGAGTTCGATGGCACCATCAAGCAGCTCGGCAACCGCTTGCTGTCGGCCAATGCCTATCTCGGCGCCGCGCCGATGGCGCAGGCGCTGGCCGAGGGCGCCGATGTCGTCATCACCGGGCGCGCCTCCGATCCGGCGCTGTTTCTCGCACCGATGATCCATACCTTCGGCTGGGCGATGGACGACTGGAATCTGCTCGGGCAGGGCACCGTCGCCGGGCATCTGCTGGAATGCGCCGGCCAGATCACCGGCGGTTATTTCGCCGACCCCGGCTACAAGGACGTCGCGGGTCTGGCGCGGCTCGGCTTTCCCATCGGCGAGGTCAGCGAAGACGGCAGTTTTGTCATCACCAAGGTTGCAGGTTCAGGCGGCGCGGTGACGGCGCAGACCTGCAAGGAACAGCTGCTGTACGAAGTGCACGACCCCGCCAAATATTTTCAGCCGGATGTGGTCGCGGATTTCTCACAGGTGACCGTCGAGGAAATCGGCCCCGATCGCGTCCGCGTCAGCGGCGGGCGGGGCACCAAACGAACCGAAACGCTGAAGGTTTCGGTCGGCTATGTCGACAGCTACATTGGCGAGGGACAGATCTCCTATGCCGGTCCGGGTGCACTGGCGCGGGGACGGCTGGCGCTGGAGATCGTGCGCGAGCGGCTGAAGCTGACCAATGTGGCCGCGAGCGAATGGCGCTTTGAACTGGTCGGCGTCGACTCGCTGCACGGGCCGGATGTCTCGGATGGCGCGAACGAACCCTACGAGGTCCGCGTGCGCGTCTCCGGACGTACCGAAAACCAGCGCGAGGCGGTCAGGATCGGCAACGAGGTCGAGACGCTCTATACCAACGGCCCGGCTGCCGGTGGCGGCGCGTGGAAATCGGCGCGGGACGTGGTGGCGGTGGCATCCGTATTGCTGCCGCGCGAGCAGGCCATGCCGCAAGTCCGTTTCGTGGGAGGCGCGCCATGAAGCTGCGCGAGATCGCCCATTCCCGCACCGGCGACAAGGGTAACATCTCCAATATCTCCGTCATCGCCTACGACGCAAAGCACTATCCGCTGCTGCTCGAACAGGTTACGGCGGCGCGGGTGAAGTCGCATTTCGCCGGTGTTGTCCAGGGCGAGGTGGTTCGCTATGAACTGCCCAATCTGTTTGCGCTGAACTTCGTGATGGATCAGGCGCTCGGCGGCGGCGTGACGCGCTCGCTGGCGCTCGACGTCCACGGCAAATCGCTGAGCTCGGCGCTGCTCAATCTCGAGATCGAGCCTGCGACGCAAGACGAACAATAAGACGCAACAATAAAGAGAGTGACCGACGATCATGTCCGCCAATCCCACACTCGCCAGCCTGGCCGCCGACCTCGATGCCGGCCGCACCACCGCGCGCCAACTGGTCGAGGCGTGCCTCGCCAGGATCGCCGATCCGGCCGGCGAAGGCGTGCGAACCTTCATCCACGTCGACAAGGATGCGGCGCTGGCCGCCGCGGATGCGATGGACCATTTGCGGAAAGCGCATGCCGTGCCGTCGCCCTATGCCGGCATTCCCGTCTCGATCAAGGATCTCTACGACATCAAGGGGCAGGTGACCCGCGCCGGCTCGCGCGCGCTGGACGATTCA
>JAQSDT010000560.1 GCA_029946075.1 bacterium
GCGGGGTATCGCTGCGCTCCACCCATCCTACAGATCGTCACGTCGTTGGGGGACGAAAGGGCGGCATCTCCCGAGATGCCGCCCTTGTCGTATCACCCGTGCAGCTTCTTCGCGGTCTCCGCGATCACCCGTCCCTGGTAGCGCGCACCGGCGAGTTCGTTCTCGCTCGGCTGGCGGCTGCCGTCGCCACCGGTGATCGTGGTCGCACCATAGGGCGCGCCGCCGGTGACTTCGTCGAGCTTCATCTGGCCGGCAAAGCCGTAATTGAGGCCGACGATCGTCATGCCGAAATGCAGCAAGTTGGTGATGATCGAGAACAGCGTGGTCTCCTGGCCGCCATGCTGGGTCGCGGTCGCGGTGAAGGCGCCGCCCACCTTGCCGTGCAATGCGCCCTTCGCCCACAGGCCGCCGGCCTGGTCGAGAAAATTCGCCATCTGCGAAGCCATGCGGCCGAAGCGGGTGCCGGTGCCGACCACGATGGCGTCGTAGTTCGCAAGGTCCTCGACCTTGGCTATGGGGGCTGCCTGGTCGAGCTTGTAATGCGACGCCTTCGCGACGGCTTCCGGCACCAGTTCGGGCACGCGCTTGATATCGACGCTGGCGCCGGCTTCGCGCGCGCCCTCCGCGACGGCATTGGCCATCGCTTCGACGTGACCGTAGGCGGAGTAATAGAGCACGAGTACTTTGGCCATGATGGCCTCCTGTGAGGTTGTGGTTCGCTGTTCTTGCGGAAAGTCATGCGCGGGTTTGTTTCCGCGCATGACGGGTTGGGGCGTTACGCCGCGTCGACCAGCACCAGTTCGGAATCTTCCAGCGCGGTGATGGTCAGCTTCGCCTCGCCCTGGATCGCAGCGCCATCGCGGGCGTTGACGCGCACGCCATTGACTTCGACGCTGCCGGCCGCCGGCACCAGATAGAGGTGACGGGTCTTGCTGGCAGCGTATTCGGCGCTCTCGCCGGCCTTCAGCGTGGTCGCGAGCACCCGGGCATCGGCGCGGATCGGCAAGGCGTCCTCGTCGCCAGCGATGCCGCTGGCGATGGTGACGAGCTTGCCGGAACGATCCGACTTCGGGAACGGTTTTGCGCCCCAGGTCGGCTGGCCGCCCTTTGTCGTCGGCTCGATCCAGATCTGGAAGATCCGCGTCTTCGCCGGCTCGAGGTTGTACTCGGAGTGACGAATGCCCGACCCTGCGCTCATCACCTGCACGTCGCCGGCCTCGGTGCGGCCCTTGTTGCCGAGCGAGTCCTGATGCGTGATCGCGCCTTCGCGGACATAGGTGATGATTTCCATGTTGGCGTGGGGATGGGCGGGGAAGCCGCTGTTGGGCGCGATCTCGTCATCGTTCCAGACGCGAAGCGAGCCGTGACCCATGTTGTCAGGGTCGTAATGGCTGCCGAACGAGAAGTGGTGCTTCGCCTTCAGCCAGCCGTGATCGGCGCTGCCGAGTTGATGGAATGGCCTGAGTTCGATCATGGGATTTCTCCGTTGCTTGATCTTCGATGGCCATTGGATATGCCTCCCGGCGTGGTATAGAAATAGAAATAATGAAAACTCATTGTTTCCAAAAACGACCTGTTGAGACCGGCCTGATGTCCAAACTCCCCGATTTCGAGGCGCTCGCGATTTTCGCAAAAGTCGTGGAATTGCGGTCGTTTGCGGCGGCCGCGACCGAGCTGGCGCTGTCCAGGGCCACGGTCTCCAAGGCGGTCACCCGGCTCGAACAGCGGCTCGGCGCCCGGCTGTTCAACCGCACCTCGCGCCGGCTGGCGCTGACCGATGCCGGGCAGAAACTCGCCGAGCGCGCCGCGCGGCTGCTGGCCGATGGCGAGGCCGCCGAGACCGAAGCGCTGTCGCAATCGATCGCGCCGCGCGGGCTGGTGCGGCTCGCGGTGCCCATGACGTTCGGCGTCAAAGCCGTCGCGCCGATCCTGCCGGCGTTTCTGGAGAAGTACCCCGATGTCTCGATCGACCTGCATCTCAGCGACGCGACGGTGGATTTGATCGGCGAAGGTTTTGACGCCGGTCTCCGCATCGCGCGGCTGCCGGATTCATCGCTGATCGCGCGCCGGCTCTGCGCGATGCCGCGCTACACGGTTGCCGCGCCGTCCTATCTGAAGAAGCATGGCCGCCCGACGCACCCGATGCATCTCGCCCAGCATAATTGCTTCGGCTAAGCGTATCTCTCGACGCCCGGCGTCTGGCACTACACCAACGCCGCAGGCGAACAGGCGAGCGTCCGCCCCGCCGGGCAGCTTCGCGTCAACAATGGCGAGGCGCTGCTGCCATCCGTCGTCGCTGGCCTCGGCATCGCCGACCTGCCGGATTTCATCGTCGGCGACGCGATCGCATTGGGCGAGGTCGAAGTGATCCTGAAAGGCTGGCACCAGCCCGAAGGCGCGGTGCATCTCGTGACCCCGCCCGGCGGCCCGCGTCCCGCCCGCGTCGAGGTGCTGGCGGAGTTTCTCGCCAATCATTTTGCGAAGGCGAAGAAGCGGAAATGATTTTTCGTAGGGTGGGCAAAGCGAAGCGTGCCCACCGTTCACTCTCCGAACGCTCCTGAAACATCGCGCATATCGCCGCCCCAATCCGCCTCGAGCAAGCCTCGCTCGACATAACGATGGAACGTGCTGTATCGCCAATCGGCGACACGCGTGACATGTCCATGCTTCACGGGATTGAAATGTATGTAGTCGACGTGCCGTGCGAGATCATTGTCGTCGCGAATTGCATGCTCCCAATAGCGACGCTGCCAAACTCCCTTCTCGCGCTTGACGATCTTGCTCGGGGATCGCGGCTTTTCCTCAAGGCCACGAGAGAAGCCACTCTTGATGAGGTTCCAGCGCGTGGCGAAATCGGTGTCGTCTTCCGGCAGAGCCCAGAGCGCGTGAATGTGGTCTGGTAGTACGCAAATCGCGACCGTCTCGAAGGGACGGCGCTCTTGCACCGTGCGGTACACCCGTCGGAGACGTTCAATT
>JAQSDT010000561.1 GCA_029946075.1 bacterium
CGACGCGGGTGATGAGCCTGCGCGACGGCACCAAGAAGATGTCGAAGTCGGACGCATCGGACAATTCGCGCATCAACCTGACCGACGACGCCGACACCATCGCGCAGAAGATCCGGAAAGCGAAAACCGATCCGGAACCGTTGCCGTCGGAAGAAAAGGGCCTCGAAGGCCGCCCCGAGGCCGACAACCTCGTCGGCATCTACGCGGCGCTGTCCGGCCGGGCCAAGGCCAGCGTGCTGACCGAGTTCGGCGGCGGGCAGTTCTCCAGCTTCAAGAACGCGCTGGTGGAACTTTGCGTGACGAAACTGTCGCCGATCGCCTCGGAAATGAAGCGGCTGGTCGCCGACCCCGGCCACGTCGACCGGATCCTGGTCGACGGCGCCGACCGCGCCCGAATCATCGCCGACGAAACCATGCGCAAGACCCGGGACATCGTCGGGTTCATCCGCAAACCCTGACGCGGGGCGGGTTCGGCGGCACGCCACAGGCCGCCGAACAAAAAAACGCAAAACAACCCCATGCAAAGTAGAAAATTTGCCGGCCGGCAGCCCCAGGGCCGGCTCGCAGCGACCGGCACCGCGACCGCAAACATGCGACGCCGGCTTGTCCAGGATGGCAGCGCCGTGGCACCATGCGTCGGTTTGGCGCAGCACCGGGACATGCATGACCACCCAGCGACGAAGCTACGAGCAGGGCCACAAGCCGAAATGCCTCGTCATCGTTGACGACACCGCCGAATGGGACCGTGCGGTCTATTATGCCAGCCGCTGGGCGATCCGTGTCGGCGGCGGCGTGGTGATGCTCCGCGTCATCGAGATCGAGGACCAGAACCAGCAATGGCTGGGGGTCGCTGACATCATGCGCGCCGAAGCCGAGGAAGCCGCCAACGAGGTGCTCGACCGCGCCTCCGGCCGCGCCAACGGCATTGCCGCCATCACGCCGGAGCGGGTGATCCGCGAGGGCGACGCCACCGCCCAGATCCTCGACGTCATCGACAAGGACGTCGATATCTCGATGCTGGTGCTGGCGGCCAATCCCGGCCCCGAGGGTCCGGGCCCGCTGATCGCCATGATGGCCCAGGTGGCCGGCTCGTTCCCGATCCCGGTCGTCATCGTGCCCGGCGATCTCAGCGACGCCGATATCGACGGACTGTCCTGACGTCGCCCCCGGCGAAGGCCGGGACCCGGAACCCCGGTAGATTCGCGGGATTTCGTGGATCAACGAGCAACTTCTCGCCACAGCCGTCACGGCGTATGGGTTCCGGCGTTCGCCGGAACGACGGCATGGGAGGTATGCCTGCGCCCTTGACCGTGCGCCCGGGGTCGCCATCTGCTATGGAACAGCCACGCGCCGGCCTTGAACCGGCGACGCCGGAGAAAAAGCTCATGTTTATCCAGACCGAAGCCACGCCCAATCCCGCCACCCTGAAATTCATCCCGGGCCGCACCGTGCTCGACACCGGCACGATGGAATTCGCAAGCCGCGAAGCCGCCGCGCGCTCGCCGCTGGCCGAACGCCTGTTCGGCGTCTCCGGCGTCTCCGGCGTGTTCTACGGCTATGATTTCGTCACCGTCACCAAGGCGGACGGCGACTGGCAGCACCTCAAGCCCGCGATCCTCGGCGCCATCATGGAACACTACATGTCCGGCGCGCCGCTGCTGGCGGATGGCAGCGCCGGCAATGACGAGGCGTCCGACGAGGAAGAAGAGTTCTTCAACGAGTCCGATGCCGACACCGTTGCGACCATCAAGGACCTGATCGAAACGCGCGTGCGCCCGGCCGTCGCCAATGACGGCGGCGACATCACCTTCCGCGGTTTCAAGGACGGGATCGTCTATCTCAACATGAAGGGTTCATGCGCGGGATGCCCGTCATCGACGGCGACGCTGCAACACGGTATCCAGAATTTGCTGAAGCACTTCGTGCCCGACGTGGTCGAAGTCCGGCCGATGTGATTGCCAATTGTCGTCCCGGCTCAAGGCTGGGACGACATTGTGTTTTGCCGACAGCGCCATCCCCCCGGCTTCCGCTGCGGCGCGCGCCGCTTCGATCGCAGCGTTCAGCGCCAGCAGGCATGAAAGAAAGTCCCCTTGCATCTTGGGGACGAGCCTGGCTTGGCCCGAACATCCCCGGAGGCAGCCTGCCCGCCGACGGCCAATCTTTCGCAATCCACTTTGTTTTCAATATCTTGCTGTCTTGCAGATTGTATCTCCCACTTGAACTCCTGAATGCGGGACATGGGATCTACCCGCGTAGAAATACCGGGAACCCGTTCCGAATGCTGTCAAAACAGGCAGCGGAATCTTTCAATCCGCGTGAGAATCTCTAGGGTGTCGGCATGCTGATCCTCGCCATCGATACCGCGCTCGATGCCTGCGCCACGGCCGTGCTCGACACCGGCTCGGGCAAATTGATCGCGCACGAATCGCAGGCGATGAAGCGCGGCCATGCCGAGGCGCTGATGCCGATGATCGCGCGGGTGATGAAGGCATCCGGCGTTGTATTTGCCGACATAGACCGCGTCGCGGCCACCACCGGCCCCGGCAGCTTCACCGGACTGCGCGTCGGCCTTTCCGCCGCGCGCGGCATTGCGCTCGCTGCCGGCAAGCCGGTGGTCGGCGCGACGACGCTCGCCGCCTATGCCGCGCCTGTCGTCAGCGAGAACGGCGAACACCCCGTGATATCCGCCATCGATGCGCGGCACGATCACGTCTACTTCCAGGTGGTCGCCGGCGACGGCAGTCCGCTGATCAAACCGAAGGTGGCTCCGATATCGGAAGCGCTCGAGGCCTCGCGCTTCGGGGCAGCGCACCTGGTCGGCAACGCCGCGAGGATTCTCGCCGACCGCTGGCCGGCCGATGCGGCGGCGCCGTTCCAGGTCGATGCTTCGCCCGCGCCTGATATCACCTGGGTGGCCTGGCTGGGCGCGGCGGTGAACCCCGAGACCGCGCCGGCGCGGCCGTATTATTTG
>JAQSDT010000562.1 GCA_029946075.1 bacterium
AAACCATTGCCGTCGCGTGCAAGCCTCGGCTGGCGCGTACCAGGGAGGCTTCCATGAATCGGTCCACCACTGCCGCGGGTGTCGCGGCTGCCGCACAGACGGGCAGCGCGGGTGCACAGTCAGCAGCGGACTCAGCCCTCGACTCCAGCCTGCGCGCCGCCGTTGAGCGCAAGGACGTTCCGGGCGTCGTAGCGCTGGTCACCGATCGCGAGCGCGTGCTTTACCGGAGCGCATTCGGCGTCGCCGACGTCGCCACTGGACGACCGCTCGCAACGGATTCGATGTTTCGTATCGCGTCGATGACCAAGCCGATTACGTCGGTCGCGTTGATGCAGCTCGTCGAGCAGGGCCGACTCGGCCTCGATGACGCGGCCGAAAAATATCTGCCGGAGCTGGTGGGGCTGAAGGTCTTCGAGTCGTTCGATGCGAAGACCGGCGCGTACAGGCTGCGCCCGGCATCGCGGCCTGCGACCGTCAGGCACTTCCTGACGCATACGTCTGGCCTCGCCTATCCGTTCACCAGTCCGATCTGGCGCGACTTCAAGCCGGGCGCCGGCGAGAAATATCCGTATGGTGGGCCGCTGCTGTTCGATCCCGGCGAGCGCTGGCACTACAGCACCAGCACCGACGTCGTCGGCCGGCTGGTCGAGGTGATCTCCGGCCAGAAGCTCGAGGATTATTTTCGCCAGCACATCTTTGCCCCGCTCGGGATGAACGACACGTCCTACAACGTGCCGGAATCCAAGGGCTCGCGCCTCGTTGCACAGCAGCAGCGCGGCGGCGCGCGCATGGATGGTGCGGTCGAACTGCAGAACCCGCAACCCGGCTTGACGATTGCCGCGCCGATCGGGGGCGGCGGTCTTGCCTCGACCGCGGAAGACTATGGGCGCTTCGTGCGCATGCTGCTGAACGGCGGCGCGCTTGACGGCGCGCGCGTGCTCAAGGCCGAGACGGTGGCGCTGATGGGCCAGAACCACATCGGCGCGGTGTCGGTGCCGGCGCTGAAGAGCGCGCTGCCGCGCAGTGCCGACTTCACCTTCATCGCCGACGGCCGCGACAAATGGGGGCTCGGTTTCCTGATCACCGCCGATCAGGTGCCGGGCAAACGCTCGCCCGGCAGCCTCAGCTGGGGCGGCATCAACAACACGTTTTTCTGGATCGATCCTGCCCGCGGCATCGCCGGCGTGATCATGATGCAGTTCCTGCCGTTCGCCGATGCAAAGGCGCTCGCTCTCCACGATGTCTTCGAGCGCGGTGCGTATCAGCTCGTGAGCGCAAAATAATTCTAGGCTGGCACCCGGCCGCCGAAGAACGGCATCAGCGCCTGGCTCAGCGTGTGCGCGCGGTTTGACGTGAAGATCATCTCGGCGCCGGCCGTGTCGCGGGCGCTACCGGGCACACCGAGCAGGTCGGACACCCGCCGTGCGATCGCCGGCGCCGGATCGATCCAGTCGACCGGCCAAGGCGCCAGTTTCGTCAGACGGTCGAGCAGCAACGGGTAGTGCGTGCAGGCCAGCACCACGGTGTCGGTGCGGGCGCCGCCGTGATCGACGAAGCAGGGCACCAGCTCGGCGGCAATGGCGTCGTCGCTCACGCTGTTGCCGCTGAGGGCGGATTCGGCGAGCGAGGCGAGCTCTCCGGAACCCACCAGCGTCACCTCGCAGCCTTGCGAGAAATCCTCGATCAGCCGCTTGGTGTATTCGCGCTTCACGGTGCCCCTGGTGCCCAGCACCGAGACGCGCCTGGACTTCGAGGAGGCACAGGCCGGCTTGATCGCGGGAACGGTGCCGACGAACGGCACGGTGTAGGCCGCGCGCAGCTGCGACATGACCAGCGTCGAGGCGGTGTTGCAGGCGATCACCACGAGGTCGGGCGCATGGCGGGCGATCAGGTCGCCGACCAGCGGAACCACGCGGGCGATGATCTCGTCCTCGCTGTGGTGGCCATAGGGGAAGAACGCGTCGTCGGCGACGTAGACGTAATGCGCATCGGGCCGCGCGCCGACGATCTCACGCAGCACGGTGAGCCCGCCAAGGCCGGAATCGAATACGAGAATGGTGGATGGAGTGGGCACGCTGCGACCTTAGCCGTTCTGCGGTTACCGATCAGTTGCTTGAGGGGGCCGCCGGGTTCGTTCACCGACGATTGAAGCAGTTTGGAATGATTCAAATCGCCTTGGCAAGGCCGGAAAGCGGCCGGGCCGGGTCCAGACCTCCGTGAAAGCAACGCGCGTTGGCTGACGAGCCGACGGTTTAGAACGTCTCCAATTTGGAACTGCTTTTTGCCCTTCACGGCATGGCGTCAGGCGGCGTATGCCATCGGTCTCAATTGCCAGCCATCATCGCCAGCCACCATTGAAAGCGCCCGCATGTCCCTCGTCCGTATCGTTTCGAAGGCCGCTTTGGCCGCCGTCGCCCTCGTCGCCGTTGCTGCCACCGTGCCTGCGCAGGCGCAGAACGCGACCGAGATCCAGCTGAGCTACAAGGACAAGAAGTTCGACCCGGCCGAGATCAGCGCGCCCGCCAATACGCCGATCGTGATCAAGCTGAAGAACCTCGATGCCAAGGCGATGGAATTCGAGAGCAAGACGCTGAAGGTCGAGAAGGTGGTCGCCGGTTCCAGCGACGCCACCATCAACGTCCGCGCGCAGAAGCCCGGCCGCTACGAGTTCTTCGACGAGTACAACGAGAAGGTTGCCCGCGGCGCGCTGGTCGTGAAGTAAGCACGCGCGCTTCGTCGTGATCGCCGCACTGATCATCGTTTTCCGCGAAGTCTTCGAGGCCGGCCTGATCGTCGGCATCGTGCTCGCGGTCACGCGCACGGTGCCGCACCGTAATCAGTGGATCGCCGGTGGCGTGCTCGCCGGCGTTCTGGCGGCCTGCGTGGTCGCGGCCTTTGCCGGCGCGCTGTCGAACCTGTTCGCGGGCATGGGACAGGAACTGTTCAACGCCGCGATCCTCTCCGTCGCCGT
>JAQSDT010000563.1 GCA_029946075.1 bacterium
GGCGGGCGCTCGCTGCGCTACGGCACCATGCGCGACAACACGCTGACGATGGACGCGGCGCTGGCCGACGGCACGCTGCTACATTTCGGCGAGGTGCCGCGGGACCTCGCGCAAGTCCCCCAAAGCAGCCTCGCGCTGTTTCGCGAGATGCTCGATCTCGGCGAGCGCGAAGCCGGCGAGATATCGGAACGGTTTCCGAAGGTGCAGCGCCGCGTCGGCGGCTACAATCTCGACGCGCTCGTCCCGCGCAACGCGCCGAATAACATGGCGCACCTGCTGGTCGGCTCCGAAGGCACGCTGGCCTTCACCACGCAGGTCGAACTCAAGCTGTGGCCGGTCATCCGCAACAAGGTGCTGGGCGTCTGTCATTTCGGCAGCTTCTACGAGGCGATGGACGCGGCCCAGCATCTGGTGAAGCTGCGGCCGATCGCGGTCGAACTGGTCGACCGCACAATGATCGCGCTCGGCCGCGACATCGCGATGTTCCGCCCGGTGATCGACGCGACCGTTCGCGGCGATCCCGATGCGCTCTTGATCGTCGAATTCGCCGAAGAGGATCAAACCGACAACCTGACGAAGCTGAAACAGCTCGCCGAATTGATGTCGGATCTCGGATTCGGCTGGAATCATCCGCAGCGCAAGTGGGGCGGCGTGGCCGACGTGATCGAACCCGCGACGCAGGCGGCCATCGCGGATTTCCGTACCTCCGGCCTCAACGTCATGATGTCGATGAAGCAGGAGGGCAAGCCGGTCTCCTTCGTCGAGGACTGCGCCGTCCCCCTGCCCCACCTCGCCGATTACACCGAGCGGCTGAACGGCATTTTCGCAAGGCACGGTACGCGCGGCACGATGTACGCGCATGCGTCCGAGGGTTGCCTTCATGTGCGCCCCGTTCTCAACCTGAAGCTCGAAAAGGACGTCAAGGCGATGCGAGCCATCGCCGAAGAGACGTTCGAGATGGTGCGCGAATACAAGGGTTCACACTCCGGCGAGCATGGTGACGGGCTGGTTCGCTCCGAATTCCACGAGAAGATGTTCGGCACACGCATCGTCGCTGATTTCAGAGAGATCAAGCATCGCTTCGACCCGGACAATGTGCTCAATCCCGGCAAGATCGTCGATCCACCCAAAATGGACGACCGCAGCCTGTTCCGCTACTCACCGGACTATCGCATCGGCGAACTGAAGACCGTACTCGACTGGTCCGCCTATCCCGGCGCCGGCGGAGGTTTCCAGGGCGCGGTCGAGATGTGCAACAACAACGGCGCCTGCCGAAAGCTCGAAGGCGGCGTGATGTGCCCGTCTTACCGTGCGACGCGCAATGAAAAGGATGTCACGCGAGGCCGCGCCAACACGCTGCGGCTGGCGATCTCGGGGCAACTCGGACCCGACGCGCTGGCTTCCGACGAGATGATGGAGACGTTCGAACTCTGCGTGTCCTGCAAGGCCTGCCGCCATGAATGCCCGACCGGGGTGGACATGGCCAAAATGAAGATCGAGGTATTGGCTGCCCGCGCCGCAAAGCACGGCCTCTCACTGCGCGACCGGCTGGTCGGCTATCTGCCACGCTATGCCGGGATCGCCTCCCGCTTCGCCCCGCTCGCCAACTGGCGCAATCGCAGCCCGCTGCTGCGACAATTGTTCGAGAAGTTCGCCGGAATCAGTGCCCGGCGCGCACTACCGGCGTTTCGCCGCGACGTGTTCCGGCCGGAGGGAACAATGTTCGGGCCTGGAGGCGGCCGCGAGGTCGTATTGTTCGCCGACACGTTCAATCGCACCTATGAACGTGAAAATCTCGACGCCGCGCTGCAGGTGCTCGTTGAGGGCGGATATCGCGTCCATATTCCCGCTCCCCGTGACGGCATCCTGCCGCTCTGTTGCGGGCGCACCTTCCTTTCCGCCGGACTGGTCGATCAGGCGCGCAGCGAACTCGACCGGCTGGTGAAGACCTATGCGCCATTCGCTGCACGCGGCGTGCCTATCGTCGGGCTGGAGCCGAGTTGCCTGCTGACGCTGCGCGACGAATTGCTGTCGCTGCGCCAGGACAACGATGCCAAAAGCGTCAGCGCTCACGCGATGCTGTTCGAGGAATTTCTGGTTCGGGAAGCCGAGGCCGGCCGGCTGCAGCTGCCGCTTGGCGCGATTCCGGCAAAGGCACTGGTTCACGGCCATTGTCACCAGAAGTCGTTCGGCGCATTCAAGCCGGTCGAAAAAGCGCTTCGATTGATTCCGGAACTCGGCGTCGAAACCATCGAGTCCAGTTGCTGCGGCATGGCCGGTGCCTTCGGCTATGGCGCCGACACCTATCAGGCCTCGATGGAGATGGCCGAGTTGTCGTTGCTCCCAGCGGTGCGACGCGCCGACCAGGCCACGCTGATCGTCGCCGACGGCACCTCGTGCCGGCACCAGATCAAGGACGGCAGCGCGCGTTCCGCGCTCCACGTCGCGCGCGTGCTGGCGATGAGCCTCGACCGCGCCAAAACCGGTTCACACCAAATCCCCGCCACAAAGGAAAATACGCATGGCTGAACTCACCCTCGAAACCGCCCGCAAGATTCTGGATGCCGCCCTGGCCAAGGGCGTCGAGAAGAAACTGAAGCCTCTCGTCATCACCATTCTGGATACGCGCGGCTGCGTCAAAGTCACGGCAGCGCAGGACGGCACCAGCCTGATGCGGGCCGAGATCGCGCATGGCAAGGCGTATGGCGCGCTCGCCATGGGCATGGGATCGCGGGCGCTGTTCCAGCGCGCACAGGAACAGGCCTATTTCGTCAGTGCCGTAAATACGATGGCACAGGGTCGTCTCGTGCCGGTGCCGGGCGGCGTATTGATCCAGGGCGATGCCGGTCTGCTCGGCGCCGTCGGCGTCAGCGGCGATACATCGGACAATGATGAAATCTGTGCCGTCGCCGGCATCGAAGCCGCGGGGTTGAAGGCGAATGCCGGTTAAAGACGCAAAGGCCG
>JAQSDT010000564.1 GCA_029946075.1 bacterium
GCTGAGCCAGATCGCCACGCCGCGCGTCGCGCCCGGTCTGCCGTCGGAATTGCTGACGCAGCGGCCTGATATCCGGCGTCAGGAAGCGCAGCTCGCCTCCGCCACCGCCAATGTCGGCAGCGCCCGCGCGCAGTTCTTTCCGAGCATCCAGCTGACCGGGCAGGGCGGCTACCAGAGCTCCGCGCTGGTGTCGCTGTTCCAGCCGCACGCCGCGTTCTTCAATCTGGTCGGCAGCCTGACCCAGCCGATCTTCGACGGCGGCAAGATTCTCGGTAATTTCGAACTGACCAAGGCGAAGCAGGACGAGTTGTTGCAGACCTATCGCAAGACCGTGATTCAGGCGTTCGCCGATGTCGACAACGCGCTGATGTCGATCCGCCAGACCACCGAGAAGCTGCGGCTGCAGCGCGAAGTGGTGGCGGCGTCGCGGCGGGCGTTCCAGCTTTCCGAGCAGCAGCTGCGGGCCGGAACCGCCGACATCGTAACCGTGCTAAATACGCAGCTGACGTTATTCCAGGCTGAAGATTCGCTCTCGCAGGCCCAACTGGCCCGGATGCTTGCAATCGTCAGTCTCTATCAGGCGCTGGGGGGCGGCTGGGAGCCGAGGATGGAGAAGCCGGTCAATGCTCTTTAAGCCGGATACGAACGAGGACACGAAGACGGTGGGCAAGCGCGTGGCGCGCGGCATCGGCCGCCGCATCGTGTCGCTGTCGGTGACGCTGCTGATCCTGGTGGGCCTCGGCTATCTCGGCTGGAATGCATTCCAGCAGAAGGCAACGACCACGCGCGGCGGTCCCGGCGCGCGTCCTGATTTGCCGGTGCCGGTGCTGGCGGCGGTGCCGCGCACGCAAGATGTGCCGGTCTATCTCGACGGCGTCGGATCGGTCCGCGCGCTCAACAACGTGGTGGTGCGCGCGCAGGTCGACGGCAAGCTGGTCAAGGTGAATTTCACCGAAGGCCAGGACGTCAAGCAGGGCGACGTGCTCGGCGAGATCGATCCGGTGATCTATCAGGCGCAATACGATCAGGCGGTGGCGAAGAAGGCGCAGGACGAGGCGCTGCTCGCCAACCAGAAGCTCGATCTGGCGCGCTACCAGCAGCTTGCCGCGTCGAATGCCGGGTCCAAGCAGCAGGCGGATACCCAGCGGGCGGTGGTGGCCCAGCAGGAGGCGCTGGTGAAGGCCGACCAGGCCGCGATCGACAACACGCAGGCGACGCTCGGCTATACCAAGATCATCGCGCCGCTGTCGGGCCGTGCCGGCCTGCGCCAGGTCGATCAGGGCAACATCATCCGGTCGTCGGATGCCACCGGCCTTGTCATCATCACACAGCTGCAACCCATCGCGGTGCAGTTCAGCCTGCCGCAGCAACAGATCGTGCGGGTCAATGCCGCCGCAGGCAAAGGCGCGCTGGCCGTCGACGTGTTCGGCAATGACGGCGTGACCGTGATCGACACCGGTACGCTGAAGGGCATCGACAACCAGGTCGATCCGACCACGGGAACGCTGAAGCTGAAGGCCGAATTTCCCAACTCCAAATTCCAGCTCTGGCCGGGACAGTTCGTCAATGTTCGCCTGAAGGTCGAAACGCTGGATAAGGCGATCGTGGTGCCGACCTCGGCGGTGCAGCGCGGTCCGGCCGGAACATTCAGCTATGTGATCGGCCCCGGCGATATCGCCACCGCCAAACCCGTCGTGGTGACGCAGCAGAACGAGAATGACGCGGTGATTGCGAGCGGGCTCACCACCTCCGATCGCGTGGTAACGACGGGCTTTGCCAACCTTTCCGACGGCGCCAAGGTTTTGATCGGTACCGACGACCGGGCGCCGACGGCAGACCTCGCGCCGCGCAAGCGCAGCCGGACGCCCGATGCCAGGGGTGGTCCGGCGAATATGCCGGCTGCGGACGCCCAGGGCAAGGACGGCGAACGTCGCGGCCAGCGCGGCGAGGGCGACCGGAAGGGGCAAACCGGCTCAGGCGACGGAGGTGGGCGGCCGGGCGGCGCAGCGAAGTCGCAGCCATGAGCGTCTCCGAGCCGTTCATCCGCCGGCCGATCGCAACCTCACTGCTCGGGATCGCGCTGATGATCGGCGGCGCGCTCGGCTACTGGGCGCTGCCGGTCTCGGCCTTGCCGCAGGTCGATTTCCCGACGGTGCAGGTGACGACGCAACTGCCCGGCGCCAGCCCGGACGTGATCGCGTCTCTGATCACAGCGCCGCTGGAGCGCCAGCTCGGGCAGATTCCGTCGCTATCGTCGATGCAATCGACGTCCTCGTTCGGCGTCAGCCAGATTTCGCTGCAGTTCGATCTCAACCGCGATATCGACGGCGCCACGCAGGACGTGCAGGCCGCGATCAACGCGGCGGCGGGCATTTTGCCGAAAAACCTGCCGTACCCGCCGACCTACGCCAAGGTCAATCCGGCGGATGCGCCGGTTATCACGCTGGCGCTGACGTCGGAGACGATTTCGCTGCGCGCGATGAGCGACATCGCCGACACGATACTGGGCCAGCGGCTCAGCCAGATTTCCGGCGTCGGCCGCGTCGCCGTGCTCGGCGGCCTGAAACCCGCGGTGCGGGTGCAGGCGGACCTGGCGCGGCTCGCAGCCTACAGCATTTCCATGGAGGATCTCCGCAGTGCGATTGCCGGGGCCAACGTCTCCGGGCCGAAAGGATCGCTCGACGGCGCGCAGCAGGCCTACACCATCGCCGCCAACGACCAGATCGCGGCGGCGGAAGCCTACAAGCCCATCATCATCGCCTATCGCAACGGTGCGCCGGTCACGATCGGTGATGTCGCCATCATCATCGACGGGCTCGAGAACGATCGAACCGGGGGCTGGTACCAGGGCACGCCGGCGGTGATCATCGACATCCAGCGCCAGCCCGGCGCCAACGTGATCGAGGTCGTCCGGCAGATCCGCGACGAAATTCCGAAGGTGCAGCGGTCGATCCCGGC
>JAQSDT010000565.1 GCA_029946075.1 bacterium
CCAGTCGGCAAGGTCTGGCGCGTCTGTCAGGTAGCAGGCGGAGTCGTCGGTTCCACTCGCGCTGGGGGCCTCCTTGCGGATTTCGAACAAGGACTTCGTGATCTCGGCCGGATTGATGGCCAGAACATTCATTTGTGTGTTCGATATGCAAACCCCAACGTGAAAGAGATGAGAGAAGCGATTCTAGAAGTGCTTCCCGATACAGACCTGCTTGTTGTGTGGGCGACTATTGGCGGAGCAGCGGCCAAATTGGCAAAGCCCCAAATCCCGGTCGTGTTCGTGTCGGTGGGAGCGCCCGTTGAGATCGGACTAGTCGAGTCTCTTGCTCATCCCGGCGGGAATATGACTGGCGTCAGCTTTGAAGCTGGTTCGGAGACTTATGCTAAGCGACTTCAAATCCTAAAGGAGTTCTTGCCAAATTGTCAATCGGCATTGGATTGGGACCCCGGATCGGCATTCAACAGGGACCCCTTTGAACGTTGGGATTTGGTGGTAGCGCTCGCGGCGACGGAGCCGGTCAGGGTAGCGGAGGCGGCGCGAGCGCGGTTTGCAGGGAGGTCGTCGTCTCGGCTCCTGAAGCGCCAGCTGTCGTTGCCGGTCTCGACGATATCGCAGTGATGGGTCAGGCGATCGAGCAGCGCGGTCGTCATTTTGGGATCTCCGAACACGCTGGGCCACTCGCCGAAGGCGAGGTTGGTCGTGACGATGATCGAGGTACGCTCGTAGAGCCGGCTGATGAGGTGGAACAGGAGCTGGCCGCCGGATTGGGCGAACGGCAGATAGCCGAGTTCGTCGAGGACGATGAAGTCCATCCGGGTCAGGTGATCGGCAAGCCGGCCCTGTCGGCCGTTACGGGCCTCGGTCTCGAGCCGGTTGACGAGATCGACGACGTTGTAGAAGCGGCCGCGGGCGCCACCACGGATACAGCTTCGGGCCATGGCGATGGCGAGATGGGTCTTGCCGGTGCCGGTACCGCCGACCAGCACGGCGTTGCGCTGCTGGGCGAGGAAGGCACCGCCGGCCAGATCGCGCACCAGCGTCTCGTTGATCGGCGTGCCCTCGAACTGGAAGTCGTCGAGGTCTTTTGCCAGCGGCAGCTTGGCAATGGTGAGCTGGTATCGGATCGAGCGCGCCTGCTTCTCGCTGACCTCGGCCGTGAGCAGGTCTCCGACGATGCGCTGGGGCTCGTGCTGGCGCTTGATGGCGGTGGCCATGATCTCGTCGAAGGCGGCCTTCATGCCGTAGAGCTTGAGTTCGCCCATGAGGTCGAACAGTTGCGTGCGTTCCATCAGACGGTTCTCCTGAGGTTGTCGTAACGGGCACAATCGGCAAGCGGCGCATGGCGCAGGGTCAGCGCGGCGGGTGTGAGGATGGTGGCCGGCGGGATGGGATCGCGCTGGCGGGCCAGGATGTTGAGAACGACATCGGCGGAGTGGACGCCGTGGGTGAGCGCCTCGGCGCAGGCGACCTCGACCGCCGCCAGCCCGTCGGTCAGCACCGCGGCGAGGATATCGACCATCTGCCGGTTGCCATCGTCGGCGCTGGCGAGCTTGCGCCGGACACGTTCCATGGCGGCCGGCAGCACCCAGTCCTTGAAGGGAGCCCCGTTGCGCAGGGCACCGGGCTTGCGGGCCAGCACCGGCACGTAATGCCAGGGGTTGTAGACTGTCTCGCCGCGGCCGAAGGAGCGCCGATGTTCGGCGACGATCCGGCCGTCCTGGCGGATGACGATGCGATCGGCATAGGCATGGATCTCGACAGGGCGCCCGACCGCACTGGCCGTCACTGAGTACTTGTTGTTGTCGAAGCGGACCAGGCAGGTCTTGGAGACGGCCGCCGGCACGGCGTGGAAGCCGTCGAACCGACCGACGTAGGCAACGAGCTTCGGCCGCTCCGCCTCGAACACCTCCCAGACCGTCTTGTCGGTAAACTCGGGATGCTTGTGGATCTTGGCGTAGGCGATGCATTTATCGAGCAGCCAGGCGTTCAGCTCGTCGAGAGTCTTGAACCGCAGCCGCGGTGTGAAGAACCGCTCGCGAACCAGCCCGACCTGGTTCTCGACCTGTCCCTTCTCCCAACCCGACGCCGGCGTGCAGGCGACCGGCTCGACCAGGTAATGGCTGCACATCTGAAGGAAGCGGCGATTGTAGAGACGGTCCTTGCCGACAAAGACCGCGTCAACCGCCGTCTTCATGTTGTCGTAGATGCCGCGTCCACAGGTACCCTTGAACAGGGCAAAGGCCCGGTCGTGGGCATCGAACACCATCTCCTGACTCTCTCGCGGATAGGCTCGCACGAACAGCATACGGCTATGGCAGAGCCGCATGTGGGCGACCTTCACGGTCACCGTCACCCCGTTCAGCAGGACGATCTCGTGGCTCCAGTCGAACTGATAGGCTTCCCCCGGCGCAAAGCTCAGCGGCACAAAGGCTGCTGCCGTCGAGTGTCCGCGCTCCTTGGCCCATCTTCGGGCGTAGCGCCGCACCGCATCGTAGCCACCTTCATAGCCCCGCCCGCTCAGTTCCTCGAAGACCCGGATCAGTGTCAGACGTTCACGGGCGGACTTGGTCTCGTTCTCCGACAGAAGTTGATCGAGTGCGTCTCGCCAGCGGCCAATCTTCGGTAGCGGCTGCTCTCCCCGCTCGTAGCGAAACTCCGTCGCCCCGGAACGGATTACCTTCCTGACAACTTTGCGCGATACGCCAAGCTCCCGGCAGATCGCCTTGATGGCCTTACCTTGCTTGAAAAACGCTCGTCGGATCTTTGCGATTGTCTCCACGACCAACATCCAAACCTCGGCTTCCAAAAACTATGGAAGCCAATGTCATCCCTATGCGCCGGGGTCCCGCTTGAATGCCGATTACCCCGAAAACGGGGTCCTTGTTGCATGCCGATTCACACTTCGACCAGCCGGGCCTCGACGATCTCAGGGGTCCAGTCATTCATGGCGACCCT
>JAQSDT010000566.1 GCA_029946075.1 bacterium
CGGGCGCACCGGGTTGCCGACGACATGGGCGCGCGCCTTCCGCGCGAAACGGCCGAAGCCGCCGCTGCCGGGCGGCGGCTGTCCGATCCAGCGCAGCGCGGTGCGCAAGGAGGGGCTGTCCACCGTGGTGGTGCCTTCCATCATCAGGCTGGTGCGGTTGGCGACGTTGCCGTCGAAGGCGAGCTTGACGGGCGCGCTCACCAGCCGCGCCTTCAGGCCCGAACGCTCGCCCGACAGCATCGCCACGAAATCGCTGGCCGAGATCGAGCCGTCGACGCGCTCGCCGCGCCAGTCGAACTGGCCGGTCGCCGCGAACGAGCGCGAGATCGACGGCCAGGCCAGCGACAGGTCGATATCGCCGAGCTGTTCGGTGACGCGGTTGGCGGCGTCCTCGTATTTCAGCATGCCGTCCTGGATTCTGATCTCCGAGAACGACAGCTGGTTTTCGGCGCCGGGCTTCATGGTGCGCACGATCGTATCCACGAACGGCGTCCAGTTGCTCTCGCCATTGGCGTGCCTGACGACGCGGATATGCGGCCGCAGCATCATGACGTCGGCGATCTCGAAGCGGCGCAGCAGCAGCGGCAGCAGGCGCAGATTGGCGGTCAGCACGTCGACCTGCAGCGCGGGATCGATGGTGCCGCCGCCTTTCAGTCCGACATCGTGGAAGGAGACGTAGCTGCCGGGAAACACCGAGACGTCGATCGCGCCCTTGATGACGAGATCGAGGCCGGTGACGGCGCGGATCTGCGCCTCGACCGCCTGCCGCAGGGCATCGCGGTTGAGGAACCAGGACGTTCCGATCAGGCCCAGGACCGCCACGCCGAACAGCGCCGCTACCGGCATGCCGAGGCGTTTCATTCCCTGGGGCATCGACAATGACATATCAGGACAGGCCTAACCGCGGTCGGGTGATCGTCGTTACGGGCGAGTTTGATGAGGACAGGCGGTGCGCTGGTAAGCCCGTGCCAACCCTCACAACTTGAAGGGTTTTCTTGACGCTTTCAAGGCCGGAACGGCCCGGGGGTCGGGACGGAGCGGGCGTCATTGACGCACCGCGAAGAATTCGCCTAATAATCCGGGCAATGGCGGTCCGAAGGGCTGCTTCCTCCATCAGGCAGATCTCCATGAAGAAGGTTTACCCCGACGCCAAATCGGCACTCGATGGCGTTCTCAAGGACGGCATGATGATCATGTCGGGCGGTTTCGGTTTGTGCGGCATTGCCGAGACCCTGTCGGACGCGATCCGGGAATCCGGCGTCAAGAACCTGACCGTGGTGTCCAACAATGCGGGCGTCGACGGCATCGGCCTCTCCAGGCTGCTCGAGACGCGGCAGATCAAGAAGATGATCTCGTCCTATGTCGGCGAAAACAAGCTGTTCGCGCAGCAATATCTCGCGGGCGAGCTGGAGCTAGAGTTCAATCCGCAGGGCACGCTGGCCGAGCGCATCCGCGCCGGCGGCGCCGGCATTCCGGCCTTCTACACCAAGACCGGCGTCGGCACGCTGATCGCCGAAGGCAAGGAAGTGAAGGAATTCGACGGCGAGAAGTACATCATGGAGCGCGGCCTGTTCGCGGACCTTGCCATCGTCCACGCCTGGAAGGGCGATACCGCCGGCAACCTTGTCTATCGCAAGACCGCGCGCAATTTTAACCCGATGATGGCGACTGCCGCCAAGGTCACCATCGCCGAGGTCGAGCATCTGGTGCCGGCCGGCGAGATCGATCCCGACCACATCCATACGCCCGGCATTTTTGTCAAGCGCATCATCGACGTCGGCACCGGCAAGAAGCGGATCGAATTCCGCAACACCCGCCCGCGCCCCACCGCCTGAAACCCATTCTTCTGGAGAGCCCCATGGCCTGGACCCGTGAACAGATGGCTGCGCGCGCCGCGAAAGAGTTGCGCGACGGCTATTACGTCAATCTCGGCATCGGCATTCCGACGCTGGTTTCGAACTACATTCCCGAAGGCATCGACGTCAGCCTGCAGAGCGAGAACGGCATGCTCGGCATGGGCCCGTTCCCCTACGAGGACGAGGTCGACGCCGACCTCATCAACGCCGGCAAGCAGACGGTGAGCGAACTGCCCGACACCAGCTATTTCTCGTCGGCGGAATCGTTCGCGATGGTGCGCGGCGGGCATATCGACCTGTCGATCCTCGGCGCCATGCAGGTGGCCCAGAACGGCGATCTCGCCAACTGGATGATCCCCGGCAAGATGGTGAAGGGCATGGGCGGCGCGATGGACCTCGTCGCCGGCGTCAAGCGCGTCGTCGTGGTGATGGAACATTCCGCCAAGGACGGCGCCAAGCTGCTGCATCGCTGCAACCTGCCGCTGACCGGCGAGCGCGTTGTGGATATGGTTGTCACCGATCTGGCGGTGTTCACCATCGACAAGCATGGCAATGACGGCATGGCGCTGATCGAGCTCGCCGACGGCGTCACGCTCGATGAAGTGAAGGCCAAGACCGAGGCGACCTTCCGCGTCGCGCTGAAGAACGCCTGAGCGAGCTGACGTTATCGTCGGCCGAAGATGCCGGGATTGGGCGCGAACGGCGATTGCGCGCGCAAATCGGTATCGAGGGTCGGGGACGACTGAACGAAACTGCCTGACAGCGACAGAGTGAGGTTAGAGGTCGGCTTGAATTCGACGCCGGCGTTGACGCTGGTGGCGAGCGTATCGCTCTGCTGCAGGCCGGGCCTGACAATCGATGTAAAGACGTCGGGGGTCGTTCGAAGCGAGCTGACGCCTCCGAAGAGTGTCACTGGCGTGTCGCCCAGCCCTTTGAAGCTGTAGCCGTATTGCGCGCCATCGGACGATAATCCGCTCCCGCCGGTGAATACGCCGGCGCTGAACGGGACGGTGAATGAATTTGCCGGGAGGCTGTAGCTGCTGAACGAAAAGCCCTTGCGGAAGCCGTCCTCGTCCGGGGCGCTTCCCCAATATTG